>DATDLD010000086.1:0-7514 GCA_036519475.1 Candidatus Nitrosopolaris sp.
GCCTTAAGGAGCATTTTATGTCCGTATCCATATGCACCCAACTTAGTTAACAGTACTCTAGTTGGATATTCTTTTCCAGCACCAATTGTCTTTAACAACTTCACTAGTGCCTTTTCCTGCACAAGTATTTTTAACAATCCTGCTTCTTTCATTGTGCATTAGTATATATCACTTATTATATAATCGTTACTTATTATTAGATACAAATATCAATATTTTTAATATCAAAACATCCTTATACAATATCAAAATACAGAAATATTCAAAATTATTACTCAAGATTATAAACGTTCTATTTTATTTTACGTTTATCCCGAATAATATTTTATAGCGGTACGTTGGAGTCAGTGGGATTTGTGGGATTTGAGCCCTTCTTGCATGGAATTGAGATCGTGTAAAATGATTTGTCCTATTGTGGCTATTCGTTAGATTGTAATGATATGTAAGCTACTAATTCAAGGAACTACCTTAATATCCCAATTTGCGATTATCTACCCTTTAATACTACCAAGCACTATAATCAGTATGAAATCTGCTCAAATTAATAAATATGGAAGCAGCGATGTTATTGAGATTAATCAAAACACGCCTGAACCATCTTTATCTCCCGGAAAAGTTTTAGTCGCTATAAAAGCTGCGGGTGTAAATCCAGTAGATTGGAAAATTAGCGAAGGTAGTTTCCAACAAATGTTTCCACTTCAATTCCCGTCAACCTTGGGGATAGATTTCTCTGGGGTTATTAAAGAAGTTGGTGAAGGTGTCTCTCCTTCAGATTTTAAACAAGGAGATGAGGTATTTGGACAGGCTGGTGTAATAAGTGGCGGATCGGGAGCATTTGCTGAAATGGCTGTCGCAAATATGAAAAGTATAGCAAATAAACCCAAGAGATTAAGTTATACTGAAGCGGCATGTCTACCCCTTGTGGGTGTCGCTGCTTGGAGAGTCCTTACTGAAGATATGAGTTTATCAAAAGATCAGAAGATCCTAATTCATGGCGGTGCAGGAGGTATAGGATCTATCGCTATTCAGCTTGCCAAGAGCTTAGGAACGTACGTAGCAACGACAGTAAGTGCAACTGACAAGCCTTTTGTACAAAAACTAGGAGCAGATACTGTAATAGACTACAAAACTCAAACCTTTGAAGAATTGCTTCAAAATTATGATGCAGTCTTCGATACTGTAGGCGGCGACACTTACAGAAGATCTTTCAAAGTTTTGAAGAAAGGCGGCGTAATTGTTTCTATGCTAGAGCAACCTGATTCAAAGCTAATGAGTCAATATGGGGTCAAAGCCATATTTCAATTCACCCAACCCGATAAGGAACATTTAATTAAAGTGGCACAATGGGTAGATCAAAATAATATAAGGGTAAATGTAGAAAAGGAGTTTTCACTGGATCAAGCTGCTGATGCACTAGATTACCAAAAGAATGTACATCCGAAAGGCAAAGTGGTCTTGGCCATATAAAATCAGGTAGCATTTGCTAGTCTATGTCTGCAATTTTCGAGAGTTTTTATTAATTTTCGTCAGAAAGAAGCCTTTCTTTATTCACATATTCAGCTTCTTATCTTAAGAGATTCGCCACAATTATCTTTTCAAATTCTTCATCAGTGCTATTTTTCCTTGCATTAATTAATTCTAGAGCATCGTTACCAACTAAGTACCTATGTTCTGGACTTGCTTGGGTTATTGCCAGTAGTATTACTTTTGCAACTTCTTTTGGGGATGTCCCATTTGCAATTGTCGAAAATAGATTTTCTTCCAGCTTTTTCATTAATTGTGAGTACAATGAATTTGTATCCAATACCTTCTTTGGCGTTACAAAAGTAAAGTTTGTATTAATTACGCCCGGTTCAATCAATACGATCTTGATTCCGAATTGCTTCAACTCATATGACATCGATTCACTTAGACCCTCAAGTGCGAATTTACTGCTAACATAGGCTGATCCCATTGGAAAACCAATGCGTCCAGCAATTGAGCTTACGTTAACTATTGTTCCAGTCTTCTGTTTTCTCATTATAGGTATTACTTCCTGCATGACTCTGATAGCTCCGAAAAAATTAGTCTCAAATTGCGCTTTTATCTCATCTATTGAGCTGTCCTCAACACTTCCCATTAATCCATATCCTGCATTATTAACCACTACGTCAATTGAATTCTTTTCCTTGGAGATCTTGTAGATCGCATCAACAACTGATCTATCGTCAGTGACATCTAGCTGCAATACCCGTAGTGGAAGGTTTTCTTTTTTAGCAACGTCTGTTATTTCTTTGGATTTGTTCATATTCCGCATAGTTGCAAATGTATCAAATCCATTTCTTGCAAGCAGTAACGCTGTTTCGTAACCTATTCCTGACGAGCTTCCTGTCACTACTGCCACCTTTTTCTTAGTGATTTCTATTTTCTCGGTCATATCATAGATAGGTGTATATGCACCCATATAAGCGTATCTACACTCATTAAATTCCGAGCTTATTTTATATTAACAATAGCATAAACATTTTTATTTGTAATACGTGTATATCAACCTAGTTAACATTGAAGGAACGAAATATCGGTGCGATACTGAAAGAAGGTATGTTAGGAGAGGCTTGTACGTGTGGTGAATTGCGGAAGGCTGCTAGAGCAATAACACTACTATATGACAATGCATTCAAGTCAAGTGGATTGCTTTCCACCCAACTTGGTGTACTAGATGCCATCTGCAACGCTGACTCGATAAAAATTTCAGATCTCGCAGAGAAACAAGGAATGGATAGAACGACTCTGACACGAAACCTATCTGTTTTAGAAAGAGAGGGAAATATCAGGATCTCAACAGGGAATGACCATCGAACAAGAATTGTAGAAATTACCAACAAAGGACGTAACGCGGTGGCCAGAGCAATTCCTCTCTGGAATGACGTTCAACGCACGGTAAAGCAACAAATGGGTGAGAACTCATGGCGTGAATTAATGCAAAATCTGAATCATTTTGTAAGGGTAGCTGACCAATTAAATGACAATAATTAGTCATCACACGTAATCTTTCGGAACAATATGGCTTCGTCCTCCATATTAACCCACTAGCCTTGATTTACTTGATTTTCATTTACCAAGTCCCGCAAACTTTTCGCATGGACTAGAATTTGTGTTTGAGTTTGAATTATACCTAAACTGATGACAACTCTTAACGGATCAATAATCGATAAATTATACTACACTGAGGAAGAATAATTCTCAATGGTTCATATATTAATTTTCTCTATGTAAATAGAAATTCAGGAATCGTATAATTATATTTGTCATTACGGGCGTGGTTGATATCACAATCACTCCGTTTCATTGAAAGCTTTTTTCCATCCGAATCTAATTTCCTGATAAAGTCAGCATGTGAAAAGTTATCATTGTTTAGTAATTCAAAATACTTTTGGAAAGACCTTTGCTTCTTATTGAGGGTGTAACATCCACAGGACAGCCGGTGCCAGCAGACAGTGATAGAAGATTTTACTACTGAGTAGTTTTCCCTTTTGCAGCATCGAGAATTAATTTTGCGATCTCATCTGGGTGTGAGACATAAGATGCGTGACTAGCATTAATTGAGATTGTAGTGGCGTTCATTTGTTTGGCGAATTTCTGTTGGGCATCAGGAGGAATCATAAGATCACTCGTAGAAATCTGATACCATGTTGGTAGCTGTTTCCAAGCCGGAGGACCAGATTTGTCAGCAAAGGTTGACGCATTAAATGGTTTCTGTGCCACTGCCATAATGTAAGCTTCAGTTGGATCAACATCTTGCGCAAACCGATCATGGAACATTGCCGGATTTATATAAGCAAGTCCTGCACTATCCAACATCAAGAACCCCTGTGGGAAATCTTTAGGACTGACAAAATTTGATAATGATTGACCTTCATCTGGAGCAAAGGCAGCGATATAAACAAGTCCTGTTACATTGGGATTATTATAACCAGCATTTGTGATTACCTCTCCACCATAAGAATGTCCTACCAGAATTACTGGTTTTCCAACTAATTCGACGGCACGTTTTACAGTTGCAACATCATCAGCTAGATTATGAAGGGGCATATTAACTGCTATTACTTTATGTCCTGCGTCTTTTAGGATAGTTATTACCTTACTCCATGAAGATCCATCAGCCCATCCCCCGTGAACCAGAATAATATTAGTAGCGTTTGATGACATACCCTGACTTCCTTGAGGTTGTATTAATGTCTTATTTTGCTGCGAGTTGGCAACACCAAAATATGTAGATGATGCAAGGATTGTGATGATTGCAATACTTAAACACAACAGAATTGAGACTTGTGCTTTTTGAATCATATTTTGTGTAACTAGATGTTGTATATAAAACTAGTGCGTATGATGGATGATAATTCCGGTCATTTAGAAATAAAATCAGTGGGCGATCATCGTTACTTTCAAAGTTATCTATCCAGGACTCGATCTGAATGTTGCTGGATAACCATTCACGGAAGTTGAACTTTTTAAATGGGTGTGACTATAATTAGTAACAGACTTCACATTATATCATCATAACACATACATTATTTTTAAAATGTTCTAAATTTTATACCAACTTCAGTGGGAAGTATGTAGAATTTCACGCAGACAAACTGTAAATCTTGACTCTGGCTATATAGATCGCTATAATTTATTAAACAGATGAATGCGGCTTGGAATATTTAAGACCTGGCTATGCACAAGAGCCGAAACCGGTAGCATAGGGAACAGTCAGAATGAGATTTTGTATTTTCTGAAATTAATATTATTATTCAGTTTAAACGTTTTCTTAGTTTTGTCTCTAGCCAAACACAATTTCTTCGTCGAGTGCACTAGGGAACTATCTAGGTCCCAAGGACTAAGCAATTGACCTTGCCTGAACAGATAGTCATACATCTTCCAGAATTTGCCTTGAGCACCAAACAGTTCCTCTAGTCACGCATTAGCAAGTCCTAAATTACTGTTTGACTGCGCGCGCCGAACTCCAGAGTGCCCATCCAGGGTTGACCCGATTTGGGTAGAGCTCCAGCATCTTGTCGTAGAGTTCCTGCGCGGTTGCCGCCATTTCGGCTAGCCGGTCGAAATCGCGGATGTACTGCCGTGTCTCCTCGATGATCCGGGGATTATCCTCGTTACCAGGTCGCTTATGTGCGGCGATAACTGCGTGTGGATTGAGCGACTCAATTTTGTCGAGTGCAGAGATCCACTCCTGGCGACTCTTCGCATTTGACTCGACGAGGTAGAGGTGAACGTCGTTGTAGGCAGCATCACCAGCGACCACTAGGCCGACAGAGGGGACATTTAAACAGGTCGTGTGGTCGGTGTCGGTATGGCCGAGTTCTATTGCGACTAAGTTGTGCCCCTCGAGATCAATTACATCTCCTTTAAGCTCCTCGGCGATCACGAGCCGGTCCGGGATTTGGCCCGGAAACCCAGCCTTCCAAAACCTATCAAGGAACTCTGGGGAGGATTGTTGGTGCATAACTCTCACAACATCAGGCGTCGCGACTGCTCTGGCATTTGGGAACCGTTCAAGAAGAGCTCCGATTCCAAACCAATGGTCTCCATGGCCATGCGTAATATAGATTGTTGTCAGGTTCTTGCCGCTTGCAGCAACCCAATCCACCAGTTCATCAGCCTGCTTGACGGTCATAAAGGCGTCGACTAGAACGGCGTCTCGCTTGCCATAGACGAGTGTTGACGCTATAGCCTGAAACTTCGCCTCTTTCATGCCCGGAGGCAGGTCGCTCGTGGCAATGGGTATGCCGGGCGTTACGAGCACGTCCCAGTTCAGAGGCGGGATGTCTCTAGTACCAACTTCAGTCATAGAGATCCGCTTCTAGGCTCATCTAACTTTCTTTTAGATGTGCTTTCCATAGTATACATTTTGTATTGCAATTATATAACTCGGATAGTTACAATCCGGTAACGTAGTTACCAACTGGTATCTCACCAATTTAATAAAGAATGAGATGGAAGTAACAACCATGAGCAATCCACGGAGAGGCCTTCCTATTACTAGCTCCCGTATTGAGCAAATATTTCCTAAATTAACGCTGCCTCAGATTGGTCGTATTAAACCGCATGGACATATGCGTACAATACAGCGTGGTGATCTTCTAATTGAACAAGGTGACACCTCTGTACCTTTCTTTGTTGTGATCAAAGGCGAACTTGAGATTGTGCGTCCGTTCGGAACGAAAGAAACTCTCGTAACTGTGCATGGTCCTGGTCAATTTACTGGTGAAGTTAATACACTCTCTGGTCGCCGGTCTTTTTTTCGTGTGCGTGTTACTAAGCCAGGTAAGGTAATCGAACTCAATCACCAACAAATGCTCGGTTTGGTTCAGACTGATGCTGAGCTCAGCGATATACTGATGAGGGCGTTCATTCTGCGTAGAGTAGAGTTAATAGCTGCTGGTGTTGGAGACATCGTACTCATTGGGTCAACCAATTCGGCAGGTACATTACGGATCAAAGAGTTTCTGATGCGCAACGGACATCCATATTCCTATATAGATCTAGAACGCGACCCTGACGTGCAAAATCTGTTGGATAGCTTCCAAGTATCTACCAGCGAGATACCAGTATTGATTTGTCGAGGCCAATTAGCGCTTCGGAATCCTAGTAATCAACAGGTCGTAGACTGCCTTGGCTTCAATGAGTCAGTTGACCAAACCCACGTGCGAGACCTCGTAATCATCGGAGCCGGCCCCTCAGGACTTGCAGCCGCCGTGTATGGCGCTTCAGAAGGATTAGATGTTCTAGTGCTAGAAACAAGTTCACCTGGTGGCCAGGCCGGTTCCAGCTCAAGGATCGAAAACTACTTGGGATTTCCCACCGGTATCACTGGCCAGGAGCTAGCATCTAGAGCGTACCTTCAAGCTCAAAAATTCGGTGCACATGTACTCATCGCGAAGGCCACAGGATTAAATTGCGACCGCAAACCGTACTTAATCCAGGCTGAGAATGGGACTAGAATTTTTACTCGCATCGTTTTGATTGCCACCGGTGCTCAATATCGAAAGCTACCATTGGAAAATCTGTCGCGCTTTGAAGGTGCCGGAGTTTACTACGGTGCCACATTTGTGGAAGCACAGTTTTGTGGAGGAGAAGAAGTGATTGTGGTAGGCGGAGGAAATGCGGCCGGTCAGGCTGCTGTGTTTCTGGCTGGGACTACAAAGCGCGTGCATATACTCATTAGGTCCGCCGGTTTCGCAGAGACAATGTCTCGTTATTTGGTTCGTCGGATCGAAGAGACCACAACAATAGTATTACACCCGTATACGGAGATTGTTGCCCTCGAAGGGGGGGAACATCTAGAAAATGTCATTTGGCGTGACAGTCAAAAAAGTCAGACTGAGAAGAACAAAATTAGACACATATTCGTCATGACGGGAGCGGATCCGAACACCCCTTGGCTAAATGGCTGTGTAGCGCTTGACAGTGAAGGATTCATTAAGACAGGCTCAGATTTGTCTCCGGAAGATTTGAGCGATGTACGCTGG
>DATDLD010000087.1:0-2239 GCA_036519475.1 Candidatus Nitrosopolaris sp.
AGCTGATTCACCAGCAACGCCTAGTGATTCATTATTAGTGATCTCAAAGTTAACGCCATCTACTGCTTTAATAATCTCTTTCTTCGTAATATAATACGCTTTGAGTCCCGAGACTAACAGTTTAATCTTTGATCCCATATAGAATGCTAAAATTTGTCTTAATTTATAATAAACTATTGATGCTTTCTTGCTCGTCAGTACAGGTTTTAATAGAAAAAACGTAAGCTAGTATTAGTCATAAATCTTCAGGCACGATTTAGAGTATTCTTTGAAACCGAGCTTCGTAGACTACCGTCAAAACAGGAATAGTATAAATTATTGTAAGCGGTGATATGCTGTGAATTATCGTAATATTATGTCGCGATATCCTTTGACATATAATGTCTTCGTCGCTACTGCTGTGGCATTAATTATCGTCGGTTCTTTCGTCATCCTATCCCAGCAAAAACATGTTTTTTCACAACCCAGAGAGGAATTATCTTATTCGAGAGTACGAAACAGCAGTTTATCGGGTTCTTATTTAGCACCAATATCGTTCACACATAATGTTGCTTACGGTTTGGTGACAATTATAACAACTGGAAATGATGGAAAACCCTTGGGTGGTGCGACATATTCAATAACTACTATCCCCTTAAACTCAACTAGTAACTACACTGTAAGCGACGGTAGCCTTCAAGACAAAGATAAGTCACCTGGGACTATAACAGTTGTTGGACTACCGTTCGGTAACTACACTGTGACAGAAGTACATGCACCTCCATATCATTCAATAGACACACTGTCGAGGATCGTAGAAATCTCGCCACCTAAATCTATTGCGACAGAATCATTTGTAAATAATGCTGTTGAGGCGCAAGATACGAATCGTTTAATCAAAAGTATAATCTATACAACAAAATTTGAATGTGGATCGATATTCGGAGACGAAGGCCCCCTCAGACCAGGACACTACGACACTGACATCAGCATTTTCAATAGGCAGGAATTTCCTATCAATCTGATTTGGAATGCCATAATCGTTGGTGGTAATAACAGCAGTTCAATACAAAGAACTTTGCAACCTCAGACATCCACGGCCATAGTCTGTAGGGATTTACTCCCAATGTTTGTGATTCAAAACAGCAGCCAGCAAATGATAGAGGGTTTCGTAACTATACGCGTTCCTCAGGATGGAACAGTCATGGAATCTCATCCTAAAAACAATGCGGTAACTGCTACCGGCCCCATGCCACAAGACGACATGAATCTACTCGACGTTCAAGTATTTTATACAGCAAATGCCCTTTCAACTCTGCCACATCCGGTATTAATGGACAAGATTGTCTTCTCTATTGGAAAGGATCCATCAGGAAAGATTCCCGGAAAGATGTTGTTGAAAATACTGGACGCCTCTGTACCTTCAAAAGCGAACGCAACGTCAGACCCTGAATGGCAGATCAAAAACATCTTAGCAAAGGAATATAAGCTATCTGTTGAAGATTTAAGGCTCCTAAATATCACGATCAGCGGAGTTAGTATGAGCGTAGGAACCATGATAGACGATCATGCGATCTCATCATTGAGAGTAAACCCGCAAGTCTTAGCCTATGGTCATTGATCCCCCTTTTGGAAACAAGAATCAAATTTTGATCTTTAACTCATTTTGATCCTAAACGTGGTTCAGGGCTGCAATACAACGATAGAGCCAGTCTGTAATTACAATAATGATTCTAAATAATGCAGGAAGCCTCTTGGACCCATGGTAATTTCTTTCACATTGTATTGTGCCTTATTTTTAATTCAAGAATAGGAGGAGGACAAAATAAGGTCAAATTCTGAATTTTACGTCTTTAACCCTAGCTATTCGGTTATATTTGAGCTGACCAATTTATTGATGTAGAAAAAGGCTGCTCGAGAGTCCTTTCAAAGTTCTTAATCTCCAACAGGTTATATTAAGGAAAGACAGTACTTTTAAGATTATTACAAAGTGGTAAACATTGAAAACTCCAATTTGTTCTTTTGATGCAAAAACGGGTATACTTTGCACAAAATGTGAAACAAAGCTAAAATCTGGACATTTGAAACAGGCAGAAATCGAGGCGGCTATAAGGCTCACCAGAATCGCAGAACGTAATCAAGACATAAATAAGTTTACTATGGTAGGGGCAGCCGAAGTGGACTCAGATTCGGTCTTGATATTGAGAGGATCGGATATCAGTATTTTACGCGCAAATCCAACTCTAATGAAAGAAGTTAA
>DATDLD010000088.1:0-27574 GCA_036519475.1 Candidatus Nitrosopolaris sp.
CCATTCAATGACTTAGGGTGAATAAAAATGATTCTCCTACCATAAGATCCCCTTCGTAAACCTCCAAGCATTTTCATTCCATTGGCCATGGCTACCGAGACATCTCTTTCGATTTCATCTGCTGTGATGGCTATATGGTGCATGCCTTCACCGTGTTCGGTCAGGAATTTTTTAATAGGGCTATCGTCGCTAGTTGGCTCCATCAGTTCTATTCGTGTGTCTTCGAGTTCTAAAGTGGCAATTTTAACTCTCTCATTGGGAACTGATTCGATTTCGACATGGTCTATTTTTAGTATCTTCTGATAATTGATCAACGCTTCATCCACGTTCTTTACAGCTATGGCAATATGATCTATCCTCAATACTCGAATCCATCATCATGTGACATATATTATTATATTGTTGTTGTTGTTGCACGAGCATGAAAAAGGCATATATTTTAATCTCTATCTTGATCTCATCATCCCAAGAGGACTTAAAGACAAACAAAACCGGAACTGAAAACATTAAAAGAAGTGTCAGCCCTAAGGCATGGCAGCAGACGCAGAAGCTTTCTGGGATGAAGCAATTCCACTACTTGCAGAGGCTACCAGGCAGGTAACATCTCCTAGAAATGTTCCTTTTTCTCCATCTTTGGCTTGTATGTCTATTTTTACTTGCTCGCCGCATTCCCCGCTTATTGTGATATTAGACGTTCTGTCGCCGAAGCAAATATTATCAGAAGTCTTCCTGCCGATCAGGTTATAGGTATCCGAGTTAATAGTTCCACTTTGAAAAGACCCTGCCCTATTAAACAAAGTAGAGGATTCATTGGAAACAATCTCCCAACTACCCAAGATGGGTAGGTTTTTCTCTATGGCTATGAAGGAAATATGTCCATTCCTAATTTGCTTACCGTCTGTGCATGCAATATTACCCATACCAGTACCTGAAACTTCCCTTATGTCTACCGCGGCAAGACTATTATCTGCACTGGACAGAAGGCTATTTGATTTCTTATCGTCCGAGAATACACTGACAATTCCTGATGAATGCGCTCCATTGCTAGAAAACAGAGCACTAGTTACTATTACAGTAACGATGGCACACCACTTGTGATCTATCCCTAGCATGAACTAATGTAATACACGGCATTATCCTTCCAAATATACATTATGTAAGGACTTACTAGTACAAAGAAAGATAGTTTTCCGTATCAGGACATCTGCCCCACCAAACGACCTTGATAGAAATCATGAAAGAAATTCCTTTGTTTATGAACCTGCTTTACGATTAAAATGATGTATCTGGTTTGTAAAGTCCAAATACTTCCGTAAATGCATTACTGATTTCTCCTAGCGTCACACGGTTCTTTACTGCATCTATAATAAGAGGCATAAGGTTAATCTGCTCGTTTTGTGCTGCATTTTCCAATTTACCAAGTGCCGACTTGACCTTCATTTTGTCACGAGAGTTCTTAAACTCTGTTAATCTATGGATTTGTCTCCTCTCACTCTTTGGGTCTATTAAATTCAGCTTAGGCTCTACATCATTTGTGTCTTGAAACTTATTCACACCCACTATGATTCGTTCTTTTTGGTCAATCTCTTTTTTTAGTCGATAGGCGTTTTTTCTTATTTCCTCTTGAAAGAACCCCTTTTCAACAGCAGCAAGGGCGCCCCCCATTCGTTCAATCTTTGTCAAATATTTCTCAACCTGTTCCTCGATCATCTCTGACAAGGATTCGACATAATAAGAACCACCTATGGGATCAACAGTTTTAGTGACTCCTGTTTCTGTCGCAATAACCTGCTGCGTTCTAAGTGCGATCTTTACAGACTCTTCTGAGGGTAAGGCAAGAGCCTCATCACGTGAATTTGTGTGAAGCGATTGACAACCCCCAATAACAGCTGCGAGGGCTTCGGTTGTCACTCGAACAATGTTGTTGTCTGCCTGTTGAGCTGTCAGTGATTCTCCACTAGTTTGGACATGAAACCTGAGATGCCAAGACTTTTCGGTCTTCGCATGAAAGCGTGTCTTCATAATTTTGGCATAGATCTCTCGTGCTGCTCTGAATTTCGCAACCTCTTCGAAGAATTCCATGGTACAACAGAAGAAAAAAGATAATCTTGGTGCGAAATCATCGACTTTCAGTCCCCTGTCGATACAGGTTTGAATATATTCTATAGCGTTAGCAAAAGTGAATGCTAATTCCTGTACTGCATTACATCCAGCCTCCCGCATATGATATCCGGATATACTGATAGGATACCATTGTGGGACATTCTTATAGCAGTACTGAATCATGTCCCCGATAAGTCTCATTGATGGCTTCGGAGGGTAAATGTAAGTATTTCTAGCGATATATTCTTTTAAAATATCATTTTGAGTGGTACCTCTAATTTGGGGTGGTGACAGTCCTTGCGATTCTGCTACTGTTATGTACAACGCAAGAAGTGTGGAGGCAGTAGAATTAATTGTCATTGAAGTGCTAACTTTATCCAATGGGATATTGGCAAAGCTGCTCATCATATCCTCAATCGAACTTATTGTTACCCCAGTTCGGCCAACTTCACCTTCTGCAAGTCGGTGATCAGAATCACGTCCTGTCTGAGTGGGCAAGTCAAAAGCCAAAGACAAGCCTGTCTGGCCGTGATCTAACAGAAATCTAAATCGTGCGTTGGTTTCATCAGTACTTCCAAAACCACTATATTGCCTCATTGTCCACAACCTTTCTCTATACATATTGCGATAGAGTCCTCGAAGGTATGGGAATTTTCCAGGATCTGCTTCTTGCAATTTTTTGTAGTTGCGAAGATCCTTCCCCTTGTAAACCCTCTTAACAGGTATTTCCGAGTCAGTTTTGAAGCTACTAGTTTCCATATTATCGGTCACCTCAATACTTTGTCTTTCAATTGTTCCGCAGCTTGGTATGGATCGATTTCTTTTTTTAGCAATTTGTCTACAAGCCTGTAAACGTGGTCATCTTTATCTAACAAGGCAAAAACTTCTTGTTCTATCTTATTTAAAACCATATCTCTTATCTCCAACTCCAACATTCTTTTTTCTTTCTCTTTCTGAAGTTTGTCGTCCTGCTTCAGCAATTTCTTCACGGTAACTGCCAGATCTGTTATACCTGTGCTGGTTTTCGCAGATACTTTCATCACAGCAGGATTTTGGCCAGACGTACCAACAAAATCAAGAATCAAATTATATAGTCTCGTTGCGCCTTCCAAATCTCCCTTATTGATAACGTATATGTCTCCGATTTCGTTTAGACCAGCTTTAACTGCTTGTATATTATCACCTATATGGGGCGTGAAAATTACCAAAGTCAAATTTACAACTTTGGATAGTTCGATCTCAACTTGACCTACTCCAACGCTCTCAATCAGAATTAGATTATAACCTGCCGCATCGAGTATTCTCGTAACATTTCGTACCGATCTTGAGATTCCTCCTATAGCACCCCGGGATGCAATGCTTCTCATAAATACTCTATCATCTTCCAACATGCCTTGCATTCTGACGCGATCGCCTAACATTGCGCCACCGGTGATAGGACTTGTAGGATCTACTGCAAGAACTGCCACCCGGTACCCCATATTCTGGAATTCGGCGACTAGTTTGCTTATCAATGAACTTTTTCCGGCCCCGCCAGGGCCTGTGAAACCTACTGTTCTAGCATTACCGGTTTTATTAAATATCTGATGGATAATCAGTTCAGAGTTAGATTCTTCGTTGTCTACTATTGAAATTGCTCTTGCTAACGAACGCCTATCGCCTCGTAAAAGCCCCTTGACTATTGGCAACACAAGTCTCAAGTACAAATTTCGCTATATTATTACTTATGCAGTACCAAATAACGTGATTTTTGAGTTCCAACATTGGATAGGATAAATGACTGCAATTCAGCTATATCGTCTTATACGGATTGCTATTCAAAGTCCTTAAATTCATATATCGGTATACAATAAATATTTTAAACCTGTCCGAGTATCTTCTCTTATGCAGTCCCATAAGTCTCAACGGCGCAAACCTATAAGAGTACTAGTTTCAAAGTTAGGGCTGGACGGTCATGATAGAGGCGCACTTATTATTTGCAGAGCACTTAGAGACGCGGGTATGGAGGTCATATACTCAGGACTATTTTGTACACCTGACCAGGTCGCAAAGACAGCTATAGATGAAGATGTGGATGTTATTGCTATGAGTTTGCTAAACGGTGCGCACACAGTTCTATTTCCTAAAGTCGCTCGCTACTTAAGACAAAAAGGCATAGATGATATATTGTTGGTAGGAGGAGGCATTATTCCAGATGCAGATAAGAAATTACTAGAAAAAGAAGGTATCACCGGGAATTTTGGACCTGGGACTCCCCTTAACGATATCATACAACATATTTTGATACAGCTAAAGGGTGTTGGCCAGGGCGCTGCATAGGGCTAAACATCAACTGCAGAATTATGCTTCATTAAATCTGCGGGCAAAAAAAGAAATTATAGATGAAGGGAATTGCAGCGGTTGGATCTGCGATAATAACATCAATAAGGTTAGTACTATATAGTTAACCAACTTGTAATCAAAGGGCCAATTAGTGTTCACGTAACTTCGCCTCCAGGAGAATAGATAACTATTATTTTGTAGTTCTGTAGATTGATAGTAAATGTCTGACACAAATCAGCTTCTTGTTCGTCGAATAAAAGATGGAACAGTCATAGATCATATCGAATGCGGTAAGGCGCTTCTCGTCCTTCGGGCTTTGAATATTACAGGTAAAGAGGGTAATGTAGTTACTGTAGCTCTAAACGTTCCAAGCAGTAAACATTCTAAGAAGGATATAATCAAGGTGGAAAACAGGTTTTTGGAGACAGACGAGACAAATAAGCTTGCCTTAATCGCCCCTAATGCAACTATCAACATAATCAAAGAATACAGACTGATTGAAAAACGTAAAATTCATCTTCCAGATACAATTATTGGCATCTTTAAATGTCCTAATCTGAAATGCATAACTAATAGCGAAGAGGACATTAAGCCAACTATCGATATCATAAACAAGGATAAGATCGTCCTGAAATGCAGATATTGTACACAAACATTAACACCAGACGGACTTATATTCTAATTCAGAATCACTTACGGGTCGGATCTCATGAACTCATACTGTTCAGACAAAATTCCTAGAATCTCAAATTGTTAGTGCAGTTTATTCTTTGCACCAAGCTCTATTGTAGTACGAGCATCTTATTAAATTTAGAATTTAGAGACATACTAGTGAAGAAAGAATCAAAAAGAGCTATAACCATATGCCAGCGATAAAGACCTATTCCAAATCTCTATTAAAATGACCAATGTGAGGGATCGTATCTAAACATCAAACAATGCCACTTTGCTAAATGACAAACTGATATCCTCGGGACGAAAGATATTAGAAGATGCTATAGAGGTGAAAAATTTCTGGAATCAAGGACAAATACTTTTCGTGCGGTATGCCTTGATAGCAACTATTATAGTTTGCTAACCGGCCATGCTCCATTAGGCCACATCATTTTTCTCATCTCTTTTCCTACAATTTCGATTTGATGATGTTCGATTTGTTCCATGTATCTATCGAAAGAGTCCTTTCCTTCCTTTTTATAAATACTCATCCACTCCTCTGCGAATTGTCCGGTCTGAATGTCCTTTAGCACACTCTTCATTCTTTGTTTTGAATCTGTATTAATTATGCGAGGACCTCGTGTTAGTCCACCATACCTTGCAGTTTCGCTAACCCGAGCATACATACCGCTGATTCCGTATTTCTGAATGAGATCTACAATCAATTTAAGCTCATGCAAACATTCAAAATAGGCAACTTCAGGCTGATACCCTTCTTCAATCAAAGTATCAAATGCGCTCATGATCAACGCATGAGTACCCCCACAAAGATCTACTTGTTCTCCAAACCAATCCGTTTCGACTTCCTCTTTGAATGTTGTTTGGATAACTCCTGGTCTAGTGCTACCTATACTCTTTGCGATAGCCAAGATCCTGTCCCATGCGTATTTTGTATAGTCCTGATAGACAGCGACGAGCGAGGGTGTTCCGAATCCTTGCAAATATAATTCACGAACCATTTCTCCCGGACCCTTGGGGGCAACCATCAGTACATCTACGTTGCTAGGAGCGAGTATCCATTTCCAGTGAATGGCCGCACCGTGAGAAAAACTTAATGCTTTGCCCTCAGACAGATGTGGAAGGATTTCCTTTTGAAATGTAGTTGGCTGTTCCATATCCGGTATTAGGAGGTGTATGATATTGGCCTGCTCAGCGGCTTCGGATACTTCCATTACTTCATGACCGTCATTTTCTGCCAATCTCCATGTTTTCCCGTTTTTCCTTAATCCCACGACTACTTGCAATCCAGAGTCCTTCATGTTATTTGTTTGTGCACGACCCTGTATCCCGTAGCCTATTACTGCGATTTTTTCATTTTTAACTTTGTCAATACTAACGTCGGAATCTTGCCATTTTTTACAAGGCATTTAATACGAATTGTCAATCGTGAATATATATTCGCTGTTATCGATTTTATTGTCAACTTGTATCACCAGCTTTATCGAATTGCTCTTCAGATATACTCATCAGATATACTCATATAACTAACTTAATATTCAATAATGCTCTAATGTAGAACTGCGACATCATGGTGGCTTGTGGTATTTGCGGATCGAAGTTTGGCAATAAAGAATGCTATTTCTGTCTGCGGAGGATTTGTGGATCATGCGTAGTGCCGGCAGACGTTAGTGGCAATTCCAGTACTACAAAGTGTATGCGCTGCGATCGAATGAAGATTAATAAGATTAGCTTTTATTCTGTCTTGAAGAGAAACAAGCTCATTTTAGGAATTATTATTGGTTTTTGGATTTTTACTGTATATCCAATTCCCTTTTTGCACGTCATGGGTTATAACGTTGACACGAGTGCATTGCAACCCGTGCTAATTGCAACTGCCATTATGACAATTCCCTTTGTTTTTATGTTTATAGCGTGGCAGAGGACAGCTCCAAAAAGTGGCAGAGAGCCCCGGAAATGATCATAATTGATCATAATTGATCATCAGGTAGATTGTACATTAAATCTGAGGCCATCTTTGTAAATTGCGCTGTGGAAAGTCTTCCACCTGTATCTCTTGTTTTATAGTTTTTGCTGAACAAGCTAACTATCACCTTTTCAATTCGCTTCCCTTCTCTGCGAACATCGTCGTCGCTTCGCTGATCTGCCAGCCATTCGAGCATCATTTTTGTGGATAGTAATATAGAGGATGGATTTGCTATATTCTTACCAGCTATATCAAATGCCGCCCCATGTACTGGTTCAAACAGCGCAAAAGAATCACCAACGTTGGCAGCCGGACTTATTCCCAAACCTCCAACCACCTCCGCAGCCTCGTCAGACAATATATCACCGAATAGATTTGAAGTCAAGATGACATCAAACTCCTCAGGCTTGCGTATTAAATTCATAGCACATGCATCAATGTAGGATTCGCTATACTCGATCGTAGGATATTTCGAGGCTACCGATCTACAGGTTTTTATAAATAACCCATCGCCTTTCCTCAATACGTTGGCCTTATGAACCGCCACAACTCTCTTTTTGTGATCGCGTAGAATTGCTGTTCTGAACGCATATTCTGCTATTCTCCGTGACGCTTTTTCTGAAGTTATTCTCAAAGCTACTACAGTGTTTTCATCAGCCTGGAATTCCCAGCCTACGTAGAGATCTTCGGTATTTTCTCGCACCGTTACTAAGTCTACTTTTGACGAGATATTCTTAATATTTGGATAGGACTTGGCTGGCCTAATATTTGCATAAAGATCTAAGATCCTTCTTAAAACGATTATGACGTCTGCGGCGCTTTCACCTACTGGACCTTTTAGACATGTATCAGATTTTTTAATTCGATCCAACGTAAAATCTGGCAATGCTTTACCAAATTCTATAGTAGCCCTGTCGCCTGCCTCAACCATCTGTAGTGAAAACTTTGTTCGAGAATTATCATTTATCGTTTCAAGAATAGTTTTTGCTGAATCTGTTATCTCAGGTCCGATCCCATCCCCGGGAATTAAGGCAATCCTGTATCTAGACATTACAAATAAATAAATTACAAAAAGTTAGCTCTTCGAGTAGAGCACTTTCCTCAACATTGTTTTGTTAATTGCATCCATCATTGCCTGAACTGATACCACGACAACATCTTCTCCAGATTTTCTGGCTGAGACAACGTTTCCATTCTTATCCTCTACTTTTATCGAAACTTCAGCCAGAGAATCTGATCCACCAGTAATCGAGTCCAATCTGTACTCGCGGATCTTTATATTTGCTACTTCTCCTGTGATCTTCTGGATCGCTCTTAAAGCTGCGTCTACAGGGCCTACGCCTGTTTCAGAGGTTATGAAATCCTTTCCATCAGTACTCAACCTTACTACGGCAGTAGGAATAATGTTTATCCCAGTAACAATATGGAAATCGTGAAGTTTGAATTTCTCTTCGAACTTTTTATTATGAATGACGTCTCCAGCTATTGACAACAGGTCAGCTGTCGTTATCGACTTGCCTTTATCTGCAAGATTCTTTTGTCTATCGACAATGTCTTTCAGCTGCTCATCAGTCGCACTAATTCCAAATTCTTCCAGCATAGCCCTAATTCCATGAGCTCCAGCGTGTTTGCCAGCTTGTAGCCACCGTTTTCTGCCAACCAATTCTGGGCTAATTGGCTCGTAAGTAAGTGGATTATTTAGGATTCCATGTGTATGGATCCCAGACTCATGTCCAAACGCGTTTTCGCCTATTATTGCTTTGTTTGGTTGAACGATTATACCCATCGTATTAGATACAAATTTAGAAGTCTCGTAGAGCAAATCAGTTTTGATATTATGTTCTTTACCATAGAGACATTGTAGAGACATAACAAACTCTTCAAGTGAGGCATTTCCAGCCCTTTCTCCCAAGCCATTTATCGTAACATGTGCGCACGATGCGCCTGCATTTATTCCTGCTATTGAGTTGGCTACTGCCAGCCCAAAGTCGTCATGACAATGCATGCTTATGGGAATGCTTATAGATTTTTTGACTTCTTTGACCAACTCCGTTATATACTGTGGGGTCGCATATCCTACCGTATCTGGAAGGTCCACTCTATCAGCACCAGCATTGGCTACTGCCTTGAATACGTTATAGAGAAAAAATCGATCTGACCTTGTTGCGTCCTCCGCTGAGAATTCTACATGCATGCCATGTTTTTTAGCGTACTCCACTGCTGATACTGCTTTTTCTAAAACTTGATCGCGAGTCATTTTCAACTTGTACTTCAAATGAATGTCGGAGGTCGCTATGAAGGTGTGGATATATTTCAAGTCACATTTTAAGGCGGAGTCGATATCAGAATTTATTGTACGAGCTAAGCCACATATTTCTGCATTCAACCCTTCTTTGTTTATTCTTTTAATTGCTTGCATTTCTCCATTAGAGACAATAGGAAAGCCTGCTTCGATAGTATCAATACCTAACTTATCAAGCTTAATCGCGATCTGGACTTTCTGTTCTGGTGTAATTGAAACTCCAGGGGTTTGTTCACCATCTCTTAGTGTCGTATCAAATATTCTGACTTTCTCGCCTGTATTTATCAATTAAACTCTACTCCCCTTGGAAGGGCAGATACGCCAGTCCTAGCCAACTGTATGATCCCGAAATGATTAACTAGATTCTTAAATGCATCTATCTTGTCAGGCGTCCCTATGAGTTCTACAATAATGGTTTCTTTTCCAATATCAAGTATATTTGCTCTAAATATAGATGCGAAATTAGTTATTTCCATTCTGGTAGTAGGATCGACTGCCTTCATTTTGATCAATGCAAGCTCGCGATATACTGTATTATCTCTATCAAGAACTTTTACATCTACTACATCGATTAATTTTCGAAGTTGTTTTGCGAGCTGTTCTAACGTTCTATCGTCGCTTTTAATAGTAATTGTCATTCTAGAAAGATCTAAATGTTCAGTAGGTCCTACTGTTATGCTTTCAATGTTAAAGTTTCTAGCCCTAAAAAGGTTGGTTACTCTGAATAACACACCCGGCTTATTTTCTACCAGCGCAGATACTATGTACAAGGTTTTAGGAGACTCATTTGAGAAAACAGTTGCTTTTTTGACACTCAGAGCTCATGCACCTGTGATCATATCTTTTAGACCAGTTCCAGGAGCCACAAAAGGATAAACGTCCTCTTCTGGATCAATAGGAATATCTATTACTGTTGCTACTTCCGACTTAAGAGCAGATCGAATCGCCTTATCCAACTCATTGATAGATTGCGCTTTTATTCCTTGTGCCCCATATGCCTCGGCTAGTTTGGCGTAGTCAGGACAATTATGTTGATGAACGCCCATATATCTCCTTTTGTAAAATGTTCTTTGCCACTGTGCTACCATCCCGAGCATATAATTGTTCATCAGAAAAACAATTACCGGGAGATTGTCTAAGACAGAAACGGCAAGGGAATTTTCCGTCATGTTGAATGAGCCATCGCCGGCAATGTCAACTACGGGGACCTCCGGCCTAGCTGCTTTTGCTCCGATGGAAGCTGGGAAGCCAAACCCCATCGTACCAAGTCCAGTTGAGCTAAAAAAAGTTCCCGGTGAAATCACGTCGAAATGCAAAGATGCCCACATCTGGCACTGGCCTACTTCCGTAGTAGCTATTGCATTTGCAGGAAGTAGTTCTCTTAATTTTTTTAACGCCTTTTTCGCCGTCAAATCTCTTGGATAGTCTCTTATACTTTCCGTATAATGATCGATAAGTTCTTTCCTTCTTTTGAGCCATGGATTGTCCCCGCTCTTTTTTATTATTTTCTTTGAAAGCATCTTGACGAGTGTTCTCAGCGAAGACTTCACATCTCCAACTACGGCTACATCGACAGATTTGTTTTTGCCTATTTCTGCTGGATCTACATCCATATGAATGATATTCATTCCTTTACCGAATTCGTCGAATCTTCCTACCGAACGATCAGAAAATCTTGCTCCTACTGCAACTATACAATCTGCTTCCTGAATTATCTTGTTTGCTTCCGCGTGGCCATGCATACCAATCGGCCCCAGGGCCAACGGGTGATTTTCAGGGAATGACCCTTTTCCTTTAAACGTTGTCACCACTGGAGCCATAAGCAATTCTGCTAGCGCCTGTAATTCGGCAAAAGCTCCAGAAAGTATCACTCCTCCTCCACCCATAATTATTGGGCGTTCGGCCTTGACCAAAATCTCAGCTGCGTGACCTAACTCGGATAGATCCGCATCCAAGATAGGATTATACCCTCTTACTTTGATAAGGTCAGGGAATTTCATATCTGCAGTCGCTTGTTGCACGTCTTTAGGAATGTCGATAAGCACAGGTCCTGGCCTCCCACTTTCTGCAATGTAGAAGGCTTTCTTTACCGATTCTGGGATTTCACTAGCTGTTACTGGCTGGAACGCATACTTGGTACAAGGATTAGCAACTCCAATAATATCAGTTTCCTGGAAGGCATCTTTACCTATCATCGACAATTGTACCTGACCAGTTACGGCGATCATTGGTGAAGAATCAGCTGAAGCTGTAGCAATCCCTGTAATAAGATTTGTAGCGCCTGGACCCGAAGTTGCAAAGCATACCCCTGCTTTTCTCTTTATCCTAGCGTAACCGTCTGCCATGTGCGAGGCAGACTGTTCGTGCCGCACTAGAATATGACGA
The DNA here is from genome assembly GCA_036519475.1 of Candidatus Nitrosopolaris sp. Taxonomy (GTDB): domain Archaea; phylum Thermoproteota; class Nitrososphaeria; order Nitrososphaerales; family Nitrososphaeraceae; genus DATDLD01. The sequence goes on from DATDLD010000088.1 coordinate 11,751, forward strand.
AAACTAGCATCCACCAATGCGTCATATATGGGCAGATTGGCTCCTCCTGGAAGACCAAAAACCACGTCTACTCCTTCCTTTTCCAAGGCAGTTATCAATGCTTTTGCACCAGTCATTTCAACCATCTATATATTACTCACCGATTATTTCTAACAAATGCACTGCTTCAACGGTGTGCAGAGCGCAGTCTATAACAGAGGTACGAGAGCCGCAGATGAATTAACAATCTGGAGCTGAGAATAATTCATATCATTTGCTTCACCGTTAGCTGTAGGCATTATGTAGTGTTGTGTAACGCTTCAATTTATAAATTTTTGTCCTGCTAAGTTTATTTCCTACTCTGATTGATTTCGCTTGACTGAAATCGCAGAGCTTTACTGAAATTTAGAACGCTCGTAAAATTTTAAGGGAGATCTGCCATCTGCACTTAAATTAATTTTTTTTCATTCATGAATATTTCTTTTTCTTGTGTATAAATTTCATAGGCTTCTTTCACGTCTGAATTGCCATGCACAATAGCTCGGATAGCTTTGATCATTGGCACAGGATAGTTTGATTGCCAAACATTTCTTCCCATATCGACGCCAGCAGCTCCATGTTTCATTGCGTTGAATGCCAATTGTAATGCGTCGATCTCACTTGGTAGCTTCTTTCCTCCAGCTATAACTATAGGTACAGGGCAGCCCCGAACAACTTTTTCGAATTCCTCGCAATAGTACGTTTTAACGATGTGAGCACCAAGTTCAGACGCGATCCTGCATGCAAGCGCAAGGTATTTCGAGTCTCTGGCCATTTCCTTACCTACTGCTGTTACAGCTAGGACCGGTATTCCGTATTCTTCTCCTTTATCAATAAGTCTAGCCAAGCTTTTTAGAGTCTGATGTTCATACCTACTTCCTACGAAAATTGAAAGGGCAAGACAAGACGCGTTCAAATTAATAGCATCCTCTATGGAAGTAGTTATGGTTTCATTTGAGAGATCCTCTCCGACTATGCTTGTGCCCCCTGAAACTCGCAAAACTATTGGTACTCTGGTACTTGAATCGACCGATGTTCGTAAAACTCCTCTTGTGAGCATCAACGAATCCGCGTAGGGCAATAAAGGTTTGATTGTATATCTTGGAACCTCCAATCCTTCTGTTGGCCCCAAAAAGTATCCGTGGTCAACTGCTAACATAACAGTATGCCCGTTTTCGGGACGAATAATACCTGCTAACCTGTTGCTCATTCCCCAATCCATTGCAAATCAGCAAATTCTTCTATTTTTTTATTATTTATAGTTTTTACAGGGCTTTAGTCACATGTCACAATTACCTTCATGGCATTTGTTGCCTTAGAGGCATGTTCTATTGCTTCTGCTGCATTATTTATGTTAAAACGGTGTGTGATTAAGGAACGGACTTCTATTCGCTTGTGTCTAAGAAGTTTTACAGCTTGATTCGTTTCGATTTCTGACGCACCATAGCTAGGAATCAGTGAAATTTCATTACGGTATAAGTGACAAACATCCAATTGGAGCTCCGACCCTGTTGGCGGTACTCCAAAAAGCAGGATTCGTCCTCCTCTCTTAGTAATTTCAATCGACTGAGCAAGTGCTCGTTCACTGCCAGTAGCAAGAATCGCGATATCAACCCCTCTTTGGTCGGTAATTTCCAGCAATTTTTTGGTGCTTTGTTTCAGAGTAGAAATATTTAGAGTCTCTACTTTAGCGTATTTTTTGGCAAAATCCAGCCTGAATTGGTTTCGGTCTAGAACTATGATATGTCCAGCACCAAATATTTTAGCAAGAGATACATGCATTAGTCCGGCGGGTCCAGCTCCTAGTATAGCTATGTCATCACCTTTCTGGATCTCACACTTTCGGATCCCTCTTACGCAACATGCTAATGGCTCTATAAGTGATGCCTCATCAAATGTCACAGAATTTGGCAATCGAATAAGCCCACCGCGGCTAACGTTCCATCTCGGAACCAAGAATTCTTCAGATAATCCACAAGGATCGATATTACTTTTTTGATACATTCCACACATGGTGTAATCCCCATGAAGACAATAAGAACAGGAGTAACAGCTTACATGATGGTGAACAAATACACGATCTCCTGTAGAGAAACCATCCACCTCTTCTCCCACGTGGGAGATCTCACCCGCGGGTTCATGACCAAGCCGGATAGATGACATTCCATATGCACCGGAGATTTTCTCGAGATCTGATCCACACAGCCCACAAGCTCGCATCTTAACAAGAACATCTCCACTTCCTGGTCGCGGACGACGAACGTTATCAACTGAGACCGAGGATTTCTCTTTTAAAAGAACTGCCTTCATAGCCTAAGAATAAAAGATCTGCTATAAAATTATACTGGGCTTCTTTAGCCCCACCAGTAATTTAAAATCAAAATTTGCGACCTCTGACTTCCTGTTTTTTAATACGAGATACTACCATCATAGTTTTAATAAAATAAGAGCACAGACTCAACTTTACGGGCTCTGATGGACACTTGCACGGAAAGTGTGTACCTTGTAGAAAGACGAAGTATCCTACTTTATCTAGAGTACTTATTAGGCTTCCTCAAAAAAATTCTTTTACAGCCTTCACAGCAGAAGTAATAGCTTCTACCATTGTGTATATGAATGGTTGCAAGTTCTTGGTCCATTTCTATCCCGCATACCGGATCTAGAGGCATGACAAGACCTCACTAATTATTTCCTATTTATTAGTTACCACTCTTCCTAAAAGTGATATACATATTTTCGTTATCCGCGATTCAGAGGGCCCTTTCTTCTTGAAGGCTCTCAAAAACATCATAACTCTGCAAAATTTATTCTTACTGCGTTCGTCAACAGATATTGATAGGACGTTTCATATCTCAGCCGGTATGTTAACAAGTTGTTTTACCATGTCATATCCATCCATCGAAGTTGTGTGTGGCAAGTGTGGGGCTGTGATTAATAAAATTTTGAATCTTAAATCAATCAAAGATATCCTACGCTCCTCCAACGGTAGATGTAACGTTTGCGGGAACTCGCTTAATCCTACGGAATTTACAATCACGATGAAAAAACAGTAAAAAAAAACTGCTATACTCTAATGGATCTCTTGTTTATAGAGCAATATCTACTTCATTAATATATGCGCATCCCAATTTTTCCCTACGTAAGAAAGGATCTTCTGCATCAAGTATCAAATTCCGTACACAGTCGATAAAGTTTGTCATATCTTTTATCATAGGGAAAATAATGTTTATCCCCGGCATACAATTTTATTCCTGGAGTCGTGCAATCTTTAAACCATTTCTTACAATTTTCAAAAACTTTCATTGTGCTAATTTCTACTAATATAGCATTTTGCGATTCAAATAAAATAACTAATTGCCAACAACGAACCGATTAGACGTGAGTATATTACAGTTGAAGCCATAGCGGGTTCAAGTTTACTTACCCATATATTGCTATTCTTGAGATCTGAAATGGCTCTAACAGCGAATGGAATAGATAGAAAGCATAAACCCGAAAAGACAGTGGTATAACTAGACACAATTCCTGCCATAATCAATACGTACGGAATTAAAATCAACAGAGGAAAAATCTTTGATGCTCGTTGTTTGCCTAAAATAATAACAAGAGTCCGACGGCCCTTAGATCGATCTGCGTCATAATCTGGAAATGAATTGACAAGTAGCACAACTGCAGATAATAATCCAATTATAATTCCATTATATAGAGCTGCAGGTTCTAATGCTCCAATTTGAACATAGACTGTTCCAATTACTATTAGTGTCCCTTTGACTGCGACGAAGATTTCCCCCAAACCTGCATTAACAATCGTTGTAGAGTAAAAATAGACCGCAAATATTGCAAAAACTAGAATGATCGCAATCGTTATTCCACGTACCAGAACAAGGTAGCTTCCAATAAGCGTGCCTATTAAGAGGAAAAGTATTCCTGCAATGTATACGCTTTTCGATGTTAAAATATTCTCTGGTAGCACTCCTGATCCGCCACTAAATTTTGTTCTTTTGGTGACTTTATCAATACCTCTTTTATAATCCCAATAATCGTTCAACAGATCAATACTAATATGTAGACATATCACACCTATGAATGTCAATGCTGCATATTCTGCATCGATAGATTTGACAATGCTATAAGTAACGCCCAAGCCATTGCCTACAGCGATTACAGATGCTAAGACAAACCTTATCCTGATTGCTTTTAGCCAGGGATGTATCATTTGATTTTAAAATGATATCAGTCTATCTAAGCATTTTCTTAACTTAATAATTAACTTTGTAGGTGTAGATTTAACGAGTCTTTTCAGGATTTTGGCCTCTAGGTAATCTGATTGTGTTAGCAACAGAAGTTCTACTTCAATAGTATCGTCATAAAATATTCTATTGTCATCAATCAGAAATTACGACAGCTTAGTATGACATCAGGAAACATAACTCCCTACATCAAAACTTTGTAAAATCTCTAACAATGAACGAGAAAGATTACACCATTGGTGATAGTTATTTGATTGTCATGGACCAATGTCTTGCACCAAGGTGCTATATAAACGTCCTAGGATTAGGACAAAGATTCAATATGCCTTATTGTTATCTACTTTAGTCGTCATCTTAAGAAGTAGAATTTTTTTCTCTGTCAATATTGTGGAAACATCAAAGTGCGGATAGATTCATTTTATTTCTGTGTCAAGTTGCAAACTATCGTAATGTCATTTAGATTGGTACCAGTTCTACCTGTCATGATGTTTGAATGCAATTTCTTAAAAGCATTATAGCTATCGTGTTTCTCAAGGTAGCTTTTCAATTGAATTCTTTTTTCTGCGATCAATGAGATGGTTCTAGGTGTCACAACTGCCCCTGCGGCTCTTGAATTACCATCTATTCCATCAGTACCTATACAGCAAATAGTAATATCACTATTTTTTCCGAAATGTGAGTTGATGGCAGCTACGAGAGCTGCTTCCTGATTCCTTCCTCCTCTTCCATTCTGTCCTGTTTTATTTAACCTTACAGTTGTTTCACCACCTAAAAGAAATACAGATGGCTTACGGGGCCCTGCAAAACTGGAGGCTAATTTTGCAACGTATAGTCCAAAGCCTCGTGCTTCACCTTGGAAATGTGATCCCAGGTTTTTGACCTTTAGTCTCTTAGTTTCAAAGTACCTAGCTGCATAACTACACACTAAAGCATTGTTACCTATCAAAATATTGTGTACGTTACCAAAAGAAGGATCTCTAGGTTTAGGAGTGTCTTTGATAATACCTTTGATTCCATTAGTGATAATTTTTTTGACAGATGAGGATAGTCTGTCGGTACTTCCTTTCCAGATATCATATTTTTTTAAAATCATTCGTGCATCCTTGAATGTCGACGCGTCAGGAACGGTTGGTCCAGATGCAACAATGTCGAGCCTGTCTCCTACCACGTCTGAGATTATTAGTGTGATTACAGTAGTTCCGCTTTTAAGTGAACTTATCAATTGGCCCCCTTTCACCTGTGATAGGTGTTTACGAACGACGTTCATTTCTTGAATACTAGCGCCCGAAGACAAAAGTTGTTTGGTAATAGATTGTTTTTCTGACAACGATATCCCTTTTCGGGGTAGCGTCATCAAGGCAGAACCACCACCTGAAACTAATGCAATAACGAGATCTGATTCAGTAGTTCTTTTTAGGATGTTGATTATCTCTTCGGTAGCTCTGACAGCAGCTTTATCAGGTATTGGATGTGACGCTTCCCTTATTGAAATTGGCGACCCGCTGTATCTAGAATTATAAGGAACAATAATTGTACCGCCACTGATTCGGTGCTTCAATATCCCACAAACAGCCGCCGACATTCCAGCAGCGGCTTTTCCAGCACCAACGATATATATATCGCAAAATTTATCCAAATTAACCGAAACAGCCTGACCTACTAGATCGGTGCAAAGCAGGTTTTGACCACGTTGCTTCATGCATGTTTTCACCAGCCTTTGTGGACTTACACTGTCTATTGCATATTCTAGTGCTGACAAAGAGACAAGAAGTGACTTATACTCTTTGTGTTCATTCTCTAAATATGCTCTATTTGCTATAATACCAGCCTTGGGTCATTTCTTATTTATATTCCAATGTTTTCGTAGACTAACGTCATAATTTGCACATATATTCTTAAACTATATCAAAAAGATAGTTGTCAATATTTCGCCTTCCAATAATGCTTAAACATGATAGTATTGCAGAGCTGCTTTGGGCAAGGGAGTATTTAACTAGTAAAGAATTTTAGACCAATACTGAAATTTTAGTAACATCGTAAAGCGTATTCGAAACTGTACTCTACTTATAAACCATGTTGCAGTTAAAATTCAAATTATGCTTGTTCTGCAAGATATTTTCGACACAAAACGATTAAAAACCCTTAAAATCTAGCTAATTAAATTATCCCTTCATATTTTTTAATGGGATAACTTAATGAGTCTACTGTGAGATTATACGATCATATTGGTGACAAATTATGGTGGTAAATCTAATTCTAAAAGGGATGGCCGGTAAAAGGGGATTGATGTTTGTTACCTATTACGGCAAATCTCGCGCATTCATTTCCAATTATCGTTCGTGGCGTCAATATGATAACCAAGGAATAGCTGCAGAAATTGCAGCCTCGCTACTCAGTCATGAGACTTTGCACTTGGCACTCAACAAATTTTCCCTGTCAGCATCAGCCGAATTGGACAATATGTTTGGCAGATCAAACTCTTGGGAAAATTATTTACATGGTCTAGGAGATCTGGATAGAATTGGAACAATAAAATCATCTCCATATAAAGGTTCTAATAAAACTGCAAATACTGGAAAGACAACGAACAAGAATCTGCATTAGAAATAATATCGACAGAGCAATACATAAATTATCTAATCTTTGAACTCCCTTAATTGAATGTCCAAGGTGTTCACGCCTCAGGATGCTAATGAAATCCTACCGGAAGTCAAACGTCGATTTAACAAAATCATTTCTCAAAAAAACCACGTCGTATCTTTACAGGAAGAGCTGCAAAAAATTGTTGAATCTGGATTGATCTTTGACCCATTCATTAAGAAGAAGCAGGAGTTAAATTCAGCAGTTCTAACTCTCTATGGAGATATCGAAGGACTTGAGGCAATGGGAGTATTGATAAAGAGTGTGGATGAGGGTTTGGTTGATTTTCCTTCTAGGAGGTTCGATGATGAGGTATGGCTATGTTGGAAATCTGGCGAAACTGAAATCAGATTCTGGCATGCAAAAGATGAGGGCTTTATGGGCAGGAAACCTCTGGCGCCCAAGGGCTTTCTTCCTGATGATTTTGCAGATCTTAGATGACCCAGTGTTGCAAATGGATAGCTTCTATTAAATTATAGTTTAACGTAATTATAATTATTAGTAACGATCTTCAAATCCATCTTGACGAGCCGACGCCTTCCACTTCGAAGAGCGAGATCCTAAATCCTAAGGAAATTGCTCTCTATTTGATATTCGAGCGTCAAATTCCAAAAATAAGAAGTTGAATTACACGTAGGATAAACATGTACAAAGTATAGACAATATGGCATCATAATATTATTCTTATAAAAAAAGTTAGTCAATGAGATAGATTCATTATTGTCAGGATCTCGGATAAACGCAGGACGACAAATAAAATAAAATAAAATTCCCAACCCAACCAAAGAAACATAAAGAGATTTAAAAAATACGATAGTAAGAAGATATGTTTCCTTACAGAAAGTTTAAATGTTGATTTATGACAATTGTTGTGACGATTTTGGGATCCGGGTTCCTAGGTGCATGTCTTTGGCCTTTTTCAATCATACTAGTAATTACGTTCAAATAAAGAGATTATCTACCAAGTATGATCAATTTCAACTCTTCAAAAAAATATATCAAATGTATGATAAAGCTTTCATTCTAGAATCTCTTTTTGGTCCGAAGGAGCTATCTGAAAATTCAATTATTGGATTTGATCCTGAATATACAATTAGCTGTGATTCAAAGAAGTTTGCGATCAGTGACCGTAAAGAGAAAATACAAGAATTTGAAGTGACTAATCCGCTCCACCAATTGAGACGGTTGGTTCCGAGAGTAACCGATAATCGTTTTAGATATCTAGGAGGTGCTGTTGGTTACATAAGTTATGATGCAATCAGATTCTTGGAGGACCTCCCTGTCAAGGAACGAAGGAAAAATCGTTTTCCTCTTTTAGAGTTTGGAATCTATCTAGATGGACTTCTCTTCAACCATCTGGAAAACCAGACATATTATTTCTGCATGGGAAGAAAGTCTCGCCTTGATGAAATAGAAAAAAAATTAAGAAAAGCCTCTACTAGACGGGATAGATTCTCATATTCGACTCCAAAGAACAACCTGACGAGGAGTGAATTTACTAAGATGGTTAACAGTGCAAAAAAGTACATTTATGACGGGGATATATTCCAAGTTGTTTTATCTAGAAGCCTGAACTTTGAGGTAAAAGGAGATCCGATAGCAGTCTATTCGCATTTGAGGGAAATAAATCCCTCTCCATATATGTACATGCTCAGGATGGGCGATCACGTGATTATAGGTTCAAGTCCCGAAATGCTTTTAAGGATTACAAACGATTATGTTGAAACCTTTCCCATAGCTGGAACTAGACCTGCGCTTAAAGATAAAGCTCAAAATGAAAAACTTAGGATGGAGTTAATTAACGACAAAAAGGAAATCGCAGAACATACTATGCTTGTAGATTTAGCTCGTAATGATATAGGTCGAGTATGTAAGTACGGAACAGTAAAAGTAAATGATTTCATGACTGTTAAACAGTTCAGTCATGTGCAACACATAGTTTCTCACGTTACCGGTCGTCTTGATGAGAGCTACGATTCATTTGATGCGATCAAAGCAGTCTTTCCAGCTGGGACAGTTTCCGGGGCACCGAAGGTTCGTGCAATGGAAATAATAGACGAATTAGAACCCAATCAACGCGGACCTTATGGAGGAGCATTAGGTTACTTTTCGGCGAACGGATCAGCCGATTTTGCCATCACAATCAGATCATTATTCATCCTCAAAAATTCAGCATATATACAAGCCGGCGCAGGCATTGTGATCGACTCTGTACCACAAAAGGAGTGGCTTGAAACGGAACAGAAGGCAAACGCGCTTCTTTCAGCAATCAAATATTCCAAACTGACCCGTAATTAAACTCTCTCGACGCCATACTACGTTCATCTTGCTTCGTCTCGTCTCCATGATCGACTGAAGACAATATTCTATAAGATGTGTTGAAAGCAACATACGAGCAATAGAGCCTGCGCCGCTTAGCGATGTGTAGGTGGCCTGGCAAAACTATTATCGGGATTCATATGATATTCAACTGATAAGCCTGGATCTTTTTGCCTACCTGTTAGTATTCCTACAACTATGTCGTCTTTTTTTATTTCTTCTGCCTGTCTCAGTTTCCTAATCGCGGCTGGAACGGCCCCTGAAGCCATCTCGCAATCAAAACCGTTTAAGCCTACTACAGACATACCGTCCATCATTTCTTCGTCTGTTACTTGTACTACTAAACCCTTGGTAAAGTCAAGTGCCCTTAATGCTTTGATAATATTCGCAGGCTTTCCTATCTGAATTGCAGTAGCACGAGTTTTGGGGATTATTCCTTTTTTTTCTTTGTCTTGAAAATAGCGCTGAATCATTCCTATATCGGGTTTACCGTTATTCCATTCAAGCCTCTTACTTTCGAATATTCCATTAACGAGTTCATAAAAAACATTTGCTCCTGTAGAATTGACTACTGCAATCCTTGGAATCTTTTTTATCCAATTCCATTCATTCAATTCAATAATACATTTACCACAACTTGAAGTATTTCCTAAGGCGCCTCCAGGATACACAACCCAGTCAGGAGGCTCCCAGTTTAAGTGCTCCAATACCCTATAAAGAATCGTTTTCTGTCCTTCTAACCTAAATGGATTTACAGAATTTACTGTGTACGCTCCAGTGCTCGCAGCCTCTTTAAGCGAGGCAGAAAGTGCATCATCAAAATTTCCTGCAATTTGAACTACTTGAGCACCGAACTGAAATGCCTGTCCTAGCTTGCCGGCTGCAATCTCTCCTTTTGGGATGTACACAATACATTTCATGTCTTCATTCGCTGCGTACATCGCTGCCGACGCTGAGGTGTTGCCAGTAGAGGCACAAATTAATTTATCAGTTTGTAACATCTTTGCATGTGTTACCGCCGTAGACATACCATTATCCTTGAATGAACCACTGGGATTGTATCCTTCAGGCTGCAAAAATAATTTATCCTGCTCGATGTCGGCATAATCAGCCACTTTGCTCATTTGATAGGGTTTTGAGAGACGTCCTTCTGCACCATCCAGCGAGACTAAACATCGGGAACAATCATCCAAATTCTCATTGTCTATCCCAGTAAAATTTATCAAATCACGGAACCTCCACACGCCACTCTCGTTATAGATATTTCCTCCATGGTTCCTTCGTTGATAGAATATATCGATAAGATCACGTGGGGGACGCTTTACGTAACGTATATCGAGCAAGGATCCGCATGAACATCTGTAAATATCATTGTCTATACCAAATGATAGGCCACAGGAAGGATTTATGCATTTTTTAGTCGCATTTTTATACATATGTGAAACAGAAGTTTGATATTATTTAGAGCTTGTTGTGTAGGGAAGTCGTTTTGTATCAGTTATTCTAGAACGTCTAGAGAGATTAAACCAAGCAGTGGGATAAGTGAAGATGCATTTTCGGATTTAAAGTTTGCTTGTTTTCTACGATTTTGGAAAGGATTTCTCATACATCTTGAGGAGCTGTTGAATTACTCCATCCATGTCATTCTCCTGGACCTCTGGCGAAACTGCATGTGTTAAAAGGCTGTTGAGTGTAGTTGATATCTCAGAGCTCACCTCATCGAAACTGTCCATATCACTATAGTTTTGTTGATATAACCTACGTAGTCTCATTGCATACATTTGAGTCTGTTCATTAAGATTTATATTGTAAAGGTGATTATTGACTTTGATCTTCTCCTTTATCATGTATTTACGACGGCGTGGTGTTTAAAATACTTGCCTAAAGTATGAGAGTGCCTGGGAATTCTTGCAACACTAGTGCTTCGCCCAATTTGGATATGCACTAAACTATTTGGTTTTTTAAAACTGGTTCGTCGTTCCGCAGATAAATTTACATCTTCCTTAGTAAATCCCTGTCATAACCAATATACTCATAAAAAACTAACGATTATTTTTTTGCATACTTATATATCCTAGCAGTAATTTTCCGATATGATGATGTGATAATTTTTCTCATTAACAGACAGTTTTAAATCTACTCGTAATCTATAAAGAACCCAATAACAGTCAGCTCGTTATATCCTCCTATATACCGAATGAGAACAACTGCCTAATGCTGAAGGAATTGTTGTCAAAGAGTGTTGAGAAAGAGGCATCAAAGGTATTATTACTTTCAGGTGGCTTGGATAGCAGCATCTTAGCTAGCATTTCTAAACCACAGTGCTCTGTTACGGTTGCTTTGGGAAACGAGGCACCTGACCTCCAATCAGCAAGAGTAGTTGCGAAAAAATATGGTCTAGGACACCTAGAGGTGATTCTAACTGAGCAAGAGCTAATTGAAATCATTGAGCAGGTAATAAGAATATTCAAGACCTTCGATCCGATGGAGATCCGAAATACCTGTGTGGTATTTGCTGGAATAAGTAAAGCAAAAAAAGAGGGTTATAGGGAAGTAATGACTGGAGATGGAAGTGATGAGCTATTTGCTGGTTATAACTATTTAAGAAGATATTTTTCACATTTAAGCGACTTAGATGCAGAGGTACGACGCCTTTGGAGTATTATGGACTTTTCATCAAAACTGATTGGCAAAGTACTTAAGATGGATATTAGACTGCCTTTTGTGCAAGAAGAATTTGCAACATTTGCAAAATCAATCAATATAGCAATGAAGGTAGGAGCCCATTCAGGACAACTTTGGGGTAAATTTTTATTGAGAAAATGCTTCGAGGCAGAACTTGGAGAAGATGTAGTTTGGAAGCCAAAATTTCCCCAAGAAACCGGTGCAGGCATTCAAAAGATAAAGGATTTTCTTTGCACCAGTATAAGTGATTCAACTTTTGATCTGGGAAGAAAGTGTGCACTTTCTGATGGCGTTCGAATTAGAGATAAAGAGCATTTGCGTTATTACCAGATATTTAGAAAATTCTTTCCAATCCCAGGGAAACACGATTGTCCTCATGAGCGTTGTCCTGAATGCCTTGGATGCCTTCCAAGGGCGAGCAGGTTCTGCAGGACGTGTGGAGCGTTCCCAATTGTCTCCTCTTGACTTTGATCTTTATCGGCTGAAGAAGGGGCTTGGCGAACAGTTGAGATTGACACTCGAAGATACTGCGTTTCAGAAAGTCCAATTGGAGATATTTTACCACTGTATTTGTGTAACTAAGGTTGCCCGTAACTAAAGTTACATCTAGGATATTTACACATGTGTTTTAATAGGCTTATGTAATCTTAAGGCAGGTGCTAAGAACATTATGTCATTTGGTAACAAGTGGATTAAACCCCACAGTGAAAGCGTGGGTAATAAGCTGCTAGAAGGAATCAAACCACAGGCTCCTCTAAAGCCAAGGATTGAAGAAGCTCAAAAAAGACTTCAGATGCAAATATCAAAGTTAGACTCCATCGCAACTAAAACGCTAGAGAAGGATCAGCTTATTTTCAAACGCGTGGTTCATGCCATGCAAAACCATGACAGCCAATACGCTAAAGTATTATCCGGAGAACTGTCCCAAGTTCGTAAAATGAATAAGATGGTAACTTCTGCGAAACTGGCGCTAGAGCAGATACAGTTGAGACTTAATACAATAACAGAACTAGGAGATGTAGTTGTTACCTTGAGCCCGGCCATGTCAGTCATAAAGGGTGTTCAGGGCGGACTCTCCTCGATGATGCCAGAAGCAGATCACTCGCTAGGGCAAATATCTGACTTACTTGGGAACATAATGTCAGATTCCGGACAAATACCTGATGCAGAGATATCTGGATCTAATACGTTGACTGAAGACGCCCTTAAAATTATAGAAGAAGCTAGCGCAGTGGTAGAGGAGAGCACAAAGGATAAGTTTCCTGACCTGCCATCAAGTAATCTCCAGTCTAGAAAAGCAGAATCCTCTATTTACTGAACTCATTTTTTTTATTGCTAGACTCGGTTATTTTTTTCATTTCTTTTTTTATCCTTGAAATAGTGGGATAGCTGTAACCTTTATTTCTATATGTTTTGATAATTGATTTCCAATTTTCAAGGCGCCATTTTGCTTGACTTCTGTTAAGCATATGTGTTTCCTTCTTTACAATGCTTTTTCTACCCGGCATAAGATAACCTCCTGAGATAGCCATCGAGCGGCTATACGCAAATCTTAAGCCGAAAATGATCATCTCGGTTGTTAGGAAGTTAAAATAGTTCCTCACCTCCTTGTTCTGCTGATCAGAAAGGTACAGTTTAAAAATAAACTCCTTCAACTACAGAGCTTATGATATAGTAATTAATTAAGGTATTTCTAAAATCGAATTTAGAAACATCACCCAAGTGAATTAGGGAAGAGTTAGCGAAAATCTATGAATTTGACGATCTAACGTTTTATCCAATCTTGGTGACGCGTACAATCAGAGGGTAAAGCATTTCATGTCCTAATGAGATTATGAAGAATACACCGTGGAAAAACTACGAACGGATTTATCCTAGCCGAAGGCATTTTCCCAATATTTTTTCGACTTTAATATGAAATGAAATAACTGTTAGTACGTGCTTGATGATATTTTATCCTGCTATTCGCTGTAAGATCGTAGTAAAAATTAAACGATATGATATTTTTTGCCTACTGTCTCAAGTGAATCAATTGAATGATCAAGTTCACTTATCGTATGGGATGAGGACAGCGTTACTCTTAGGCGCGAGGATCCCTTTTTCACTGTAGGATATCTAATAGGATGAACGAAAGCTCCGCATTCCAGCAATTCATTTGAGAGGCTTAAGGCTGTTTTCTCATCCCCTATCCATATTGGAATTATCTGACTGCATGATGTCGACTGTAAAAAACCTCTTTTTACCAATCTACGCGAGAAATATCTCACATTTTTAAAGAGCTTCCTTTGCAGTCCTCCCTCTAGTGCCAAAGGAATTGCTGCTAAAGCTGAAGCGCAGATATGCGAGGGTAATGCTGATGTAAATATGAATTGAAGTGATTTGTTTACTAGGAATTCTTTTAGAATGCTCGTAGTGGCTACGTAGCCTCCGAAGCATCCTAGTGCCTTGCTTAAACTGGAAATGTGGATATCCACTAAATCATCTACTCCTAGATGTGTGGAGACACCGGAGTACGATCCCGTTGAACCAAAAACAAAATCGCCATGTGCGTCATCAACAACAACCAAGGCGTTTTGTTCCTTCGCTAATTCACAAATCTTTTTCAGATTAGCCATGTCTCCATCGATGCTAAAGAGTCCTTCTGTAACCACTATTTTTCTACCAGGTATTCTCGACATCATCTTAGCAAGACTTTCGTCATCATTATGAGGAAAAATTTTTACCTTAGCTCCGCTCAATTTGCAGGCATCAATTATACTTCGGTGATTTAGTTCGTCACTGAACACTGTTGAACCTTCTCCAGAAATCGCCGTGATTGCTCCAAGATTTGCCATATAGCCACTAGGATAAACAAGTGCTGATTCAGTATTACGATGCTCTGCTAACTTTTTTTCGAGATCTGTTACTTCTCGAGTATTTCCAGCAATAAGTCTAGAGCTACATTGAGATATCTGTTTTAATGCCCTAACAGTCTGGCTTAGAACACGTTTGTGTTGTGACAGTCCTAGGTAATCGTTAGAGCATAAGAGCACAGCATCTTTGTTGTCTACTTTGGCATGTGTTCCACATAGGGAAACTGACCTCATTGCCCTGTGGGTGTTTTTAGATCTAATATCTGCAAGTTCCTGTTCAATAAAACTATATTTTGAGACCAAGCTCGTTTATCATTAGGATGTCTTTATGTGACTCGTTGCCTGTTTTTGTAAGATACCCTCCGGTTATGATGCCATTTGCTCCCGCTTTCAGGGCAAATCGACCGCTATCCTTTAAATGAAATTCTCTTCCACCAGCTATCTTCAAAATAGTCTTGGGCATTATAAACCGCCATACTGCAATCGTCTTTATAACCCCCACTGGATCTAAGCGCGCAGTATGAGCTAAAGGAGTACCATCATTGGCAATTAAAATATTTATTGGCACCTCATCGGGTGCAAGAGAGGCTATAGCAAAAGCCAGCTCTAATCTTTGGTTCGAAGTCTCACCCATGCCAATTATACCTCCGCAACATAACTCAAGACCTCCTGCCTTCACTATCCTCGCAGTGTTCATCCTATCCGCAAAATCATGTGTTCTACAAATTTGCGCGAAAAAACTTTCAGAAGTTTCCAAATTATGATTGTATCGCTTGACTCCTGCATCTTTTAACTTTCTTACTCTATCAAAGTTCATAAATCCGAGCGATGCATTGACCTCAATATCGATCTGCTTCTTGATTTCTTCAATGATTTGACAGATAGATTGAAAATCCTTTTCAGGAGGATATCTATAAGCACAAACTAAACAGAAGCTAGATGCTCCTTGTTTTTTTGCCTCTTGGGCGCGCTCAAGAATTATCTCTTTAGATAAAAGAGGGTATTTGCTGATAGCCGTATTATAAAAGGAGGACTGAGCACAAAACGAACAATCCTCAGG
>DATDLD010000089.1:0-3481 GCA_036519475.1 Candidatus Nitrosopolaris sp.
AAGGCTATTGATTCAAAACTTGATGAAGCGTTGATAAAAGTTGGATAAGATTATGAGAAATATATATCTGGGTTTAATAATATAAAAGATACAAGATCTCTAACTACAAATACTTTGCAATAAATCTAAATTTGCTTACTAATGCTAGTAGATGATGCTAGAGGTTTCATACAGATACAGATGCACAGATAGCTGTATAGTTGTAGGTAACATGAAATAAGAACAATCAAAATTTGAATTAACAGTATTGCTACGACTACTCCAAGCAGCAAAAAGTCAGATTAAGATATATTGAACCGAATCAATCATTTTCTGCCCTCGTATCCACAATAAAATATGTTGAACCATTGATTGTCTCGATGGTTTACTCAATCCCAGTCTGTTGTATGTCATCTAATAGTGAATAGGGTCCTGTATAATACATAAAGGCTAGGCTGTCTAATAATCGAATCGTACATACGATGATTATTGTAAAATCAAAAAGAATGCAATAAATCTTGAATCGTTTTCTTGATATCTATGGCATACACTCTCATTTTTGGAAATAATTTTATAACAGATAGCCCCCAATCTGTCAAGATTTATGAAAAGGTTCTATTCTTGTTAAATGAAGATGAGCACGGTCCGTATTTAACTACACAGATATTTGATTCCTCCGGTGATAATATAATTGTTAGAGTAGAACGAAATATATGTACGTTTTATGATAGCAAGCAATTCGTAAGAAAACACAACGAACGTAACCATCTTTTAATTGACAACAAAGATGGAGATAATATATTACAATCAAGAGTATTGGATAAAAATACAATTCTTGTAAGCGGAGTATTCTCGTTTAAGGAATTTGTACTGATTTCAACCCAAAATTATATTGTGTTACCTAGTGGAAATAAGATGATGCATGACAGAGTTAGTGCAAGAGAGGGTTCTGTTAGAATAACAGACGAAGGAATAAAACCAGAATGAGATCCTTTGCGATAAAACTTATTCGAAACCAAGGCTAATGTTATTGTCAGATCTTCTTACCTCATCTTAAACTATTGAAAATATCATATTCTTAACATCCTATTCAATGAAATAATATTTCTATTACTGCAGTATTAGATAGATCTTATCGACTAAGATAATATCTCAATTAGTAAGTGAAGATTCTACCAAAATGGAGTATACGCATGTAAATAGCAAAAATCAATAAATAGCTTGATATTAAATAAATATAAAATATGATAATTCTAGGAGATAATAAGGCTTGTCATATAATCCTGTAATGTTTGCTTGGGTAATTGGATTTGTAACAGCTACAATATTAGCATTTAGTATTGGGATTTACCAGAACTACCGCAAACATATCCAAGAACAAAGACGAAGGACTAGAGAATCAGAAAACAGGACTGCTAGAGAACAAATGGAAATCGAAAAATGGAAACGTAGAGTCTTGAGACCATGACATGATTATTGGAAGTTGACCAAGAAGCAGTAAATATTTTCTCCAGTTATTTTGATTTTGAATATTAGGGTATATCATCATTATGAAGATAAAATGTCAGCACACGCAATATTCACAACAACTTTTTTGTATTTATATTTTGGTCCAATGGACCTACAAAAACATTAGATCAAGAAGCAGTCAGGTGATTTCGAGAATAGAAGTATTTTTGCTCAAAACCAGATCGTTACAATTATAATTTGATAAGTCTTGCTTAAGAATATATAACATATTATGAAAATTTAAGTTTCAAATGAAGTCTAAAACAGAATACCTTACATTCAATACCGATACAAGACGTGCATTCATCAACATAACTTCAGAGGTTAGAAAGATTGTTGAAGAAAGCAAAATTAGAGATGGACTATGTTTGGCAAGTGCGATGCATATTACAGCTAGCGTTTTCATAAATGATAATGAAACTGGATTGCATGAAGATTTTGACATGTGGCTTGAGAAATTAGCACCACATGCTCCTACTGAACTATATAAACACAATGAGACAGGAGAAGATAATGCTGATGCTCATCTGAAACGCCAGATTATGGGGCGTGAAGTTGTAGTCGCCATTACGAATGGAAAACTAGACTTTGGTCCGTGGGAGCAGATATTTTATGGGGAGTTTGATGGGCGACGGAATAAGAGAGTACTAGTGAAGGTAATTGGCGAATAAAGTGAAGAAAACTAAGCAAAGTAGTTGTTGTATAATTCTAGAGTTGGAATATTAGTAGGCAATATCACCACCCTTTATGTTCTGGATATTGTAGATAGAATGAAACATTAAAACTGAATGTACGTGCAACTACTCTATTAGTTGTTTTTTAGGATCGCACTCAACTTGTTATATCGTCATCAGAGATAGGCATCCATTTTACCCTATTATCGTTGCAACAAGGACAGTGGGCAAGAGACGTATTCAACTTTAGAAATGAAGCACACCAAAAACAAGAATCGCATATCAAGAAATGTATTTCTTGTGTGTATCTAGTCTTATTATTACTGCTACTATTATTGCCATTCTCGTTTTGATCCGTTTCTATACTAGTCTGCAAGATCTTTACAACAATATCTAATGCATCTCCTCAAGAGTGATCGCTCTCGGGTAAGGAGTCTGAGTTCAAGCCATCAACATGCTTCTTAATTATCATATCCAGCCTTACTATTGAGATTGGTTTTTGAATGAATTCATCTATCTTAGTAGTAGGTGGCAAAAAGTTTGAATATTCAATCTCTCTAATTTGAAATGCACTCATCAAAAAGACCTGAATATAGGGTCTTATTTTTTTGACATTACTTAGAAACTCAAATCCATTCATACGTGGCATCTTGAAATCTGACATAATCAAACCGTAAATGGCAGCATTTATCTTGAAATGTTGAAATGTCAAATCCGGATTTGTAAAGCTAAAGACATCAATGCCACGTCGTTGTAGATCACCTTTTATTTTAGTGGCTATATCAAAGTTATCAAGTGCAAGTATTGAATTTAGGTTAATTTTTTGACACCTTCATCGGATTTGAATACACATATAGATCATAAGCCATCTGTTGCAATTACGAGAAACTTAAAAGCTGAATATAACCCCTGAGTAACATAGTTAACTTATGCTTTAACAAGGATATCACGCTAGAGAATAGCACCCGATTATGATTTGCTAATGTGAATATGGAGATTGGATAACTACTTAGAATAGGGAATTAATATTATTAGTCAAACCTGCGCGCTGATTGAATTACGACTCTAAATATAGATAATATCATTTATAGCTTCAATTTTTATTAGATGCCCCGTTACAATAATCTGGTGCACTGAACTATTCTCTGAAAGTCCATCTGACGTAAGCAGCATTGTAGAAAACACCCTCCTCAAGTTAAGACTCAGTAGCCAATATGAAATAAGCAGGTTACAAATAGATATAGGAAGAGCAACAACTATTGCGATCAATAAAATGATATTACTTCTCTGGCGTGAAGAATGGTTAAAGCCACTATCTG
>DATDLD010000090.1:0-3316 GCA_036519475.1 Candidatus Nitrosopolaris sp.
AAAGAATACTCCAGCAGATATAGAGCTAAAATTTACTAAAGGTGGAGGACAGGTAGCAGGTAAGACAGTAACTGGCTTAGATAATAATAAATTTATAGATAATGTTAAAATAACTATATCTAAAACTGCATTTGGAAATACATTTAACGCTCAACTGGTGAAACAAATAACAAAACACGAAATGGGCCATGCTCTTGGTCTTGCTCACGCTAACTTCCAGGGCAACCTAATGACTGCAAAAATTAACGATGGAGCATCAGATATATCTGAATGTGAAATTAATGCAGTTCAAGAAGCAAATCGTTGGAAACTTCTGGACAATCAAAACAATCCGAGGACTCCAGACCATAACTATGTAATATGCTGAAGAACAATAACCCTTCAAAAACATGATGGCTGAAGAGTTCTTTATACGCTAATAGATAGCGTCCAAACAAACAATAGATTCTTCCCTTATTCCTATTTGTAGCTCCTGTAGGATTTACATCATTAGTAATTAATAAGGATAATTCCCTTTCTTAATAAGTAGCACATATAAATTTTTAAAGAAGTTAATAAAAGCTATTAATATTGACAATTGTAAGTGTTTCGCTTAATAGTGAAATTCTAGGTGAAATAGACAAGCTGCAGAAGACACTTGGATTTACCGGAAGGTCTGAAATGGTCAGAGCTAGTGTTCGCAACATGTTATCTGAAGAAAAACAAAGACAAGACTTAATTGGTGAAATTCATGCCATATTACTAGTCACGCATGATGAGAAATCTGATGATGAAATTAATGAGATGAGGCATGCTCATGATAAGCTAATAGGCACCCATTTACACAATAAAGTCGATAGAGACCGGTGCCTTGAAATATTTGTTCTTAGCGGTGATGCTAGTCAAATAAGAGATATGACAAAAAGATTTCAATCAAACAAGAAGATGTATAACGTTAAATTAATTCCATTATGATAAAAGATTCGAGCTCGTCTTGTATGTCCTGTGTTTATATTCTTAGCCTCATTTCTTCATATGATCGAAAATCTTCAATAGTTGTTATAGCAAGTAATTTTTAATCCTGCTTACGAAGTATATACCATGGTTGACACTAGTAATCATCTAATTCCTTTGCTATGGCACGAAGTTGTGGTCGAAAAGTTTACTCTAGCGCAAAATTATCTAATTTGCTATCATGTCAGAAATGCAATAATAACAACTATACTATCGTCTTTACATCATTTCTTCTTTATTGTTAAGTCAAAATTAACTTTTGTAAGTAATAAGAAAAATTAGTCCTATTCTATATATTTATCTAGTTGAATTAGAGTATGAACATTACATACCATGGCAATAATGAAACCAAAATGGTCTTTGTTTTTATGCCTTACTATCTTCACTCTACTCTTGCTTTTTGGAAAAGGGATAATTCAAATGACCAGTTTTATTGTCTTTGCACAAAATGTTGACAGTACAAATGCAGGTGATAAATTAAATGGAACTTCGACAGCACCTAGTACAAATGGTACACAACAACAAGGTTCCCTCTTTACTGCAACCCCAAAAAGTGATTTCATAATTGGCTCTCCTGGAGACGATTTTATTTATGGCGACTCCGGCAATGATCTAATAGATGGCGTTAATGGTTCTGACCATTTAAGCGGCGGACCAGGAAATGATACTATTCACGGCGACGAAGGTGGAGATTTCCTACAAGGAGGCGAAGGAAATGATAAGTTATTTGGAGATGCTGGTGATGATACACTACAAGGCGGTCCAGGGGCAGATCTGTTTGACTGCGGGGATGGGAATGATGTTGTTGTAGACTTCAACGCAACAGAAGGTGATATCGCACTTGATAATTGCGAAGTAATTGGGCACAACGATGACTAATTAGATAGATCTTTATGGAGTTGATTTACTGAGTCAACAAACACTAGTCAATTGAGACCTCTTCTCATCCAAACCTACGGCTATGAAACGACTTCTTCCATTTTCTCTACTTGTAGTTTAATCTCTGTCAATTCTGTTAACAATTATTTTGAATGAATTAGTATCAGCAACACTGTCTCAGTTGCTTGCATAGGAGTATCTTACCTCAGAATCTTACCTCAAAATAGCGAGCTCCGGGGAATGGATTTTTCGGTGACGATCAACGCTTCCTGTTGCTAGCCTGAACCACACTCTTCTTTAGATCCACTATGCTCTTTGCATAGAAAAGTGCACTAATAATTATCCCTGAAGCTATAGATGGTCCAATGATATCAGTATAACTGAAGCCTAATTTAGGAATAGCATTGTTACTATTAGGCTGATTAGTGGGATTGCTATTACTGTTATCCGATTTTTGTACTCCCGCTACAACGTTTGATTGCAGATTTACATTTGCTGTTATAACGCCAAGAGAATTTCCTCGTTGTTCTGCAAACCATATTTGTCCTTTGGAGTCAGACGTAATCCACTGAACAAAAGGATTAGGTGAAGGTATTTCTATTTCTTTGTTTGTTCCGGTTTGTGGATCAATTACTCCAATTTTATTGATTGTGTGTTCAGCCACCCATAAATTACCAAAACTATCCATTGCCATTCCAAATGGTAATCCGTTAGGGTCAAGGGGCGGATACCTTTTGAAAGACTTCAAGATTGGGTTAAAAACCGATACTCTATGACCATCGTGCTCAGATATGTAAATGTCCTGTGTTTCGGGATCTGCTAACAATGCAGTTGGACTGAGAAGTGTACTATTTTTTCCTTTAGGTGAGTATTCTGTAACTGTATAGTTCTTGGCTGGATCTAAATTGGCTAGCTTTCCTGCTCCTTCTGCAATCCAAATCTGCCCAGTAGAATCTATTGTTATTCCTAGTGGACTAGCGTCTTTTGTGGGAAGACTGAGGAGTGCAGTAAAATTCTTTGTTTGCGTATTAAATCTTAGTATGTCACTAGTGCGGGAAGACGTAAGCCAGATGATCTCATTATTATTATTTTTGTTGCCGCTATTGTTGGTATTTTTGACTGACTCAATAGCTATGCCCGACGGAATGAATTGGGGGTCTGTGATCTTAAACACTTGATTTGTTCTAGTAATCGGATCATAGAGTCCAAGAAGTTTCATTAAAGGATCAACATACCAAATTTTATTATTCGTATCTAATGCCATGACTGTCACAATACTGCTGCCATTAACTTTATGTTCGATGTACTTGCCTGAGTTCAGATCTAGTTCGAATATTCGACCACTATCTAGTTTGGTGTCTCCTACCCATATTGCATTTCTACTTTTATCATACAGAGGATAAAGAGGCTGACTTTTGTTACCAGGGATTTTGAACTCTTTCAC
>DATDLD010000091.1:0-2987 GCA_036519475.1 Candidatus Nitrosopolaris sp.
AATGGGTAAAATCTCCTCTAGAAAGAAAGAATATTCGGGTAACAAGATCACTGACACGCAGCTTTTAGTTGCTAATTTTCTCAAACATTGGAATGAAAAACACAGGAATATTACGGAACGGTTAATGAAGATGCGGGTATAACATAGAATGTTGCACTGCGAGACTTGATGCCATTACTGCCAAGTCCATAATACTTAACCAAATTGGTCTAAACATGGAATGTTTTTTCTGCTTATTTATTTGTAATCTAGCTGTTTATTCTCTGTTGTTTATCATTAGTTCAATGTAGATTTGAGCTTGGCTTTAATCCCCAGAAGACAAATAATCATCGATGATAACGAAAGCTAGGAGTTTGATCGCTGGCGCCGTTGAACATATCACTATTGCTTCCGTTAAGAAGAATACGATGGTCAGTGCAATAAATAAATTGAGGAAGAATGAATCACGTCCGTTAACGAAACCATTGATTATTGACTTCATGCCTTGGTGTTATGTACTTACCAATCAATAAATCTTAGATAAGCATCTATATCAGGTTTCTATTTTCAGTTTGGATCTACGAAATTTAGAGGCATTAAGCTGATTTTTGATGTGAGGACATGAGAACATCTAGTTATTCTTGTTTCTAATTTATATTATCTTATCCAATTGAACATTGTAGTAGTTTTTTAATCGATATCATGCAATAATTCAGAACAGAACTATTCCGAATGCTGGTCCTAGCATTCCTAATATTACCCGCAGCGGAGTAGGAATTTAACAATACAAAATCATATCTTTAGACATTTACGTATCTCCAGCTCTCGTTAATAATTTGAAAGCTATATTTGGTCCCATTTGTCTGATATATGCAAGCTGAATCCACAGTAAAGCCATATACTCTAACACCCGTGCATTAATGAGAGGACCAGCATCTACAGGATCAAATCCGATCTCCGTAGCTAGTTTCTTGACCAGTACTTTTGCCTTGAAATCATCTCCACAAATAAAGGCATCGGCTCTGAGGCCTCCAAATTGTAAATTATTCAATGTTTTTGCACCTATAGAATTAAAAGCCTTAACAACCTTAGATCCTTTGGCCCATTTTGCAATCTCTTCAGCAGCAGATGTCGAGGATTCAATTACCAATCCCGTTAGGTCGGCATTAATCGGATTTGTGGAGTCTATCAAGATCTTTCCAGAGAGATCCCCTGCGCTTTTGATTGCTTCCTCAACAGCCATCCACGGTATCGCAATTACTATTACATCTGCAAAAGTGGCAGCCTCACCAATTGTTCCAACCTTAACACCAGAGTTTGTAAATTTGATCAAATTCAATATGTTGGGACTTTGAAGATTCCTAACACCAAACATTATCTGATGACCTTTTTTCGCCCATATTTTTCCTAATGTGCCCCCAACATCTCCTGCTCCAATAATGGCAATTTCCATGTCTTTATATTGCTCTTCTATTATTTCAGTTCTTGTTAATTGATTATTTCAAAATATCCAGGTTTATCCGTAATCAAGAAAAGCAGAGATGAGTTGCTCATAAGATAATTTGCTTATACGTTAATCTCTAATTTAATTGGCTCTAAGGGGCTTATTTACGTAGAAACCTTTCTAAGCAACTAAAACGATAATATCCTAAGACAATTTCAATGGATATGTCTGTTTCATGCTGCAACTGCGGTAAAAAAATTCAAGATTATCCATTATATTGCCAGATGTGCGACGATTATTTTTGTTCAGACCAGTGTCATAAGAACAAGCATACAAAACAACTGCAGAAATTTTGATGTGTAGTTTAAGGAAATGTGAATTGGGTAGAGGAACATGTAGCTTTATCCATCTCAAGTTTGGTTTTGACTTACCGCGAAGCCATTAGTTGAATGCGCCGATAAGCCAGCATTAGATTCCGATGGTGTGCAAGTAGAGATGTCGACATCGATATCCAAGTATTTTTTAAAGGATCTGCTCGATCAATAATTAATATATTAATTCAGATTACTCCCAACACATCAAAATGTAATAGAATTAACATTTAGAAGATAACTCTTAATTATCATATAGAAGATATCTATATCACCATGGCTTCAAGAAAAGAAGAGCATAAGGATGAGACAAAAGCAAAGCCCGAACATAATGACAAATTATCAACACCTCCTGAGAGAAAGAGCGCTGCAGAAGAACAAGCCGCCATTGTACCTTCAGCAGCATCTATACAACACCAGCAACGACAAGAAATCAGAGAAGCTATAGTAAGTGCATTTGACGAGGCAAAGGAGAATACTCAAAAAGCTGTAAAGGAAGCAAAAAGAAATTTTCCACATTTTACACAAGTTGTTAGTGACTATCATGAACAAACTCTTGATACTTCTAGAGAAATAGTAGAAAATTACATAGATTCACAAAAAGAGATTATCAATTCATTGCTATCTACATGGGTTTGGGAGATAGGAAGTCGATACGATACATTTTGGTCAAATATGATGTCTACAAATAGGATGACAGAAAGCTATGTCAAGATGGTTAGCCGTTTGGCAGAGAATACAATCACTGCAACAAAGCTATCCAATAACATGTTTATTGCTAATATGGAAGCTTTAAGGACATCAATGCAACAAGCAAAAGATAACGTGAAAGAAATCTCAAGACTGGCTGTTAGCAATGCAAAAACGTTTGGACAGATAGTTGCTGGAGAATATGTCAAGTCATCAAACCAAACTTAAGCAAGAGCTTCCATAGTAACATAACGTTAGCCAACGAATAATAATTATCTCTCTGAGCCCTATTTTTTATTATTATTCAAAAATTGAATGTGTTATTGTTATTATTATTCTTGATTTCATCTCTTTTGCTCATGAACCATTGCTGTGCTCTTTTCTTAATCAACTGCTTGTCAACTATAATATAGGCCATTTCATAGAAGCTGATTCCATTTTTCTGTGATTGCAGATCAATCCATCTTATAGTTTCTGCAAGCTTTGTGTCATTTTCAGATGTT
>DATDLD010000092.1:0-5424 GCA_036519475.1 Candidatus Nitrosopolaris sp.
TTCCTTTAAAGCATCGGT
Organism: Candidatus Nitrosopolaris sp.; assembly: GCA_036519475.1. Lineage (GTDB taxonomy): Archaea > Thermoproteota > Nitrososphaeria > Nitrososphaerales > Nitrososphaeraceae > DATDLD01. The sequence goes on from DATDLD010000092.1 coordinate 19, forward strand.
CGAAAAAGCAGGTGGAAAATTGATTGGAGGTTACTATACTTTCGGAAAATATGATGTGGTAATAATAATAGAGGCTCCTAATGATGAAGCAGTAATGTCTATGATGCTCAAAGTTGGGTCAGCTGGAAATGTAAGAACTAAAACCTTGAAAGCATTTACCGCAGAGGAAGGCATGAAGATTATCAAGGATCTTCCATAACCTTCTCAGTAACAGGTAGATGAAAGATTATCTAAGTATGAGACATCTTTTAGAAGCTTAGATTCGAGATTTAGAGACCATTTTTAATAATAGTTGAATAATCTAATCCATTTTAAAAAAGACTCGGTTTAATCTAAAAGATGAACCGAAGCTTATTTTATAATAGCATTTTGGAATAAAGGATTGTCCTATAGGCTATCTGTAGTGTTGCTTCCACCAACGATAAATAACGCCAAAACCAATAATGGAAGAGAAATGTATATGAATGAGTACCATGTTATGCTACAGCTTAACTAACGAGGCATTTTCATTGCCCAGAGATCGAAGTGAACCTTGTATATCAGTTACTAACCTTAAAAAGCAATATGGCAAGGATAGTGCTTATACCCTAAATGGCGTTTCATTTAATGTAAGATACGGAACAGTCTTTGGATTTCTTGGTCCAAATGGTGCTGGGAAGACTACAACACTAAAAATCCTTACTACTCTTCTTAGTCCTTCCTCTGGAAGTGCACAAATATTTGGTAAAGATCTTGTTAAGAAACAGTCAGAGATCAAGCGAAAAATAGGAGTTGTATCTCAAGATCCTAGTTTTGAAGCAAACTTGACAGTAGAAAAAGCCCTAAATCTTTATGGACTATTGTGGGGATTACGTGATAGCAGGGCCAGAAAAGATAAAGTAAAAGAGATACTAAAAACATTTGATCTTGAATCCATTAAAAATTCCAAGAATGACGAACTCTCTATAGGCCAAAGAAGAAGGGTACAGCTTGCAAGGGAATTTATGCATGATATGGATCTGCTATTTCTTGACGAACCCACTGTAGGTTTGGATCCTTCTGCAAGGCGTATGCTCTTAGATTACATAAAGAAACACGTAATGTCTGGTCTAACGGTTTTCTTCACTACTCATATAATGGAGGAGGCAGAGTATCTGTGTGATGAAATAGCTATAATAGATAAAGGGAGGATAATCGCCTTCGACACACCAACCGGTTTAAGACAGAAGTATGTAGGAGTACACAAAACTATTGAAATTACCTTCAAAGATATACTGAATCAGTCTTTTATTGATCTACTAAAACATACAATTCTAAGGTGGAGAAAAAAGGATGGTGGGAATATGGATGGATATGATCATAATCGTAATGACAATACTTCCGATATCGACGTAAAAGGAACAAATACAGTTGTCATTACAGTTAATGATGCAGAGCATGTCATCTCTAAGATACTACAGCTTGTTTACAAAAATGATATGCAGATAGAAAGTATTTCGATAAATCCGCCATCACTAGAAGAAGTTTTCTTGTCAATAGTCAATAATAAAGATGATGACAATTCATGGGATAGAGAACTAAAATGAAGCAAGTAATTGACTATATATTCATATCCAGCGTATTATTACTAACATATAGAAACCTAGTCGCTGCGATCGACAAGATGTTCTTGATATGGCAGATAGCTTTTCCTGTTGTTTATATATTTGTAGCAGGATATGCGTATTCTGCCTTGATAAAAGATCAAGGTATCAATGTGGGCGCTCTATCTATTACATATGTTTCATTTTTAACTGCTGGTATGATAGGATTTAACGTGATGAATGGCAGTCAAATAGCTGGGACCATTTTTTGGAATGACAAGAGAAATGGTATGTTTCAACAGTTACTAGTCATGCCGTTTCATAAGGTTCAGTATGTTATTGCCAATCTTATAACGCTCATTATAATCGGATTGGCCAGCGCTGCAGTTATTATGATAATCGGTCTACCTACAATATTCCAAGACGTAAACGTTACATTGTGGAGCGTACCTTATATTATACTCGCATTAGTAGTAGGGTCTGTATTCTTTGGTTCTTTTACAATAATTCTATCAACTAAGATGAAAAGTAGTGAAGGATACAACGTAATTAGTAATGGTCTTTTCCTATTTTTCGCTTTTGTTAGCTCTGCGTTTTATCCTGCAAAAGGTTTGCCAGAACCATTATCTATTGCTTTCTATGTTAATCCATTGACATATATAGTAGATATTACTAGAGCTGGAATATTTTCGCAAATAGACGTATTTACTAACATTGAATTAGTGATATTAAGTTTGCTCGCGGCTATGGTATTTTTAATCGCTACAAGAGCGATGATAAGAATGCAGGTCTAGTTTAGGAAGAGACTAGACTATATGATCGAAATGAAAATACAATTTAAAAGTCAAATTCTAGGAAAGAAATGAAAATGATATATCCCTTTCTAATATAAACTACTGACTAGGAGCGTGCTAAATTAGTGCTAACTTCATGTCAGGGCACAATTATATGAATAAGGAAAGTTGGCACTAGTACATTCGTGTTGTGCACCATTTATATAGTTTCTATTCGCCAGTACCATGTGAAGAATTGATATTAGTTAAATTTAGCTTAGAATTAGATTTAGGTGAAAGTTACATCTCGGGCACTGCGATTGAAATTAATGACAACGAGATTAATAGGAATCAAGTCTACAATATCAACATTCAGCAAGGAAATGAGTCTTCCTTAATCGCTCCAAATGGGATTGAGATCAATTTGGAGAGGGAAGAATTATCAATTTCATTCGGTAATGCAAATAATCAAGATATCAAAAAAATTCTTATTAAAACAAATAGAATAGAAAAGAAACAACAGGATATGATTGAATTATATGTAAAAGATGATAATGATATACTGCAGCTAGCAAACAATCTCCCTGCCTATATGACCATCTTAAATTAGAATTAGGATTGAGACCGTGATGACAGAACAAGATAATGCTACAGTCAATCTACGGGAAGGAAAACAAGAGAAGTTTAAGACGACGATTATTGATGCTAATAATGATGACAGCACGCTAAGGGTTTTGGTTACAGGCGCTAGTGGATTCATAGGAAGTCGTTTAGTATCAAGACTGACGTCATCATCAATAATATCATCAATATCTAATCCTCATTTTTTGTCTGCCCATCAACATAACGATGGAGGAAATAATAAGCCTACTGCTAAACGAAGAAGACAAATAATTTGCATGACAAGAGATCCCAAATTATTAGAAGATAAGATTGATAATATTAAAGAAAAAGTAGAGATTGTTGAAGCAGATGTAATGATTTATCAGCAGCTGGTGGAAGCATTGTATGGAATAGATGTTGCTTTTTATCTAATACATTCGATGGAAGGATCTTCCTCAAAAGAATGGAAGAAATTTGCACAAAAAGATAGAAAAGCAGCAGAGAATTTTGCAAGAGCTGCTACAGAATGTGGAGTTAAAAGAATCATATACTTGGGTGGATTGGTACATGATCAGGATACACGATATCAAGATCTTTCTGAACATATGAGAAGTAGAATAGAGGTTGGCAAAATTCTAAAAATATCGTCATCTTCAAAAGTTACAATCTTTCGTGCTGCTGTTATCTTAGGACATGGAGGAGGCTCATTTCAAATGCTCAAATATCTTGTAGAGAGACTACCTATAATGGTATGTCCAAAATGGGTGTTGACGAAATCACAACCAATAGCAGTAGACGATGTGGTTACATATTTAGTCAAAGCCATGGAATCAAAAGATACAGAAAATAAGACACTTGATATCGGAGGTCCAGACATTTTAACCTACGTAAACATGATGAAACGCTATGCTAATATAATAAATAAGAGACCATTGAAAATACTAATAATTCCATTTCTTACACCAAGGCTGTCATCCTATTGGGTAGACCTTGTTACGCCTGTGAAAGCGTCGCTTGCTAGACCTCTTATTGATAGTCTAAAATACGAAGCGATAGTAAAAGATGATTCAATAAAGAAAATAATTCCCATTAAACTTAAGACCTTTGAAGAAGCAATTATAGCAGCTAAACAAGAAGAAGAAGAGGAGAAAGAGAAAGAGGAAGAGGAAGAACGAATAGCAGAACAACCGAAAATAACGAAAACAGAGCAAATCAAAAGAAAAGAAAGAACCTCCCATTCGCTAAATAACAAGATACTGATAGTATCATTGTTTCTTATGGCTGCTGTCGGCTCAACCTATTATATCTTCAATACAAGACCTGAAATATTTGGATTTCAGTTGCTTGCCCTAGCTACCTTATGGTATTTAGCTATTGTGATTGCATTATATTTTGTATCTAAGGGAGCAAGGCTTGGAGCTATGATATCGGGTGTTGTAGGATGGGTTAGTCTTGCCTTTTGGATAATTGACAGTCTTTATACTTTCATGGGGCAATCTGTAATTTCCACGACCACAAATCCTAATTACCTAATGACTTTACGTAACATTGTTGGACCCATAATAGCGGCTATGGTTGTAGCAGCCTCTCATAATGTCTTTCATAAAATAAGGATACATAGCTTGTAGATGTATGGGAATTACGCCGGAAATTAATAATGAGAATATTTGAAAAGATAAAGCAAAGAAGATCTATCTTGTGAGGTATTATTAATAGTTGGTATATATAAGAAATAAGAAAGTAAAAGGGATACAATATGCTTATCTTGTTCAAAGTAAATGGGACCAGGAGAGCAATACTTCAAGACAAATAATAATAAAATACCTTGGGAGAACATCAGAAATAACATTAGATTATATACCTCCAGAATATAGGGATGTTCCAAAGATTATTGCATTTATTTCTGCATATGGGCCATCACAAAAGGAAAGAGAAAGACTAATAGGCATACTTCAGAAGGAAATGTTCAATTTGTTGAAAGAATACAATATAGATCGTTTGGTTAATATGTACAACCAATATTCAAATTTGTTTAGTCTATCTTACTTTTATGATAAATTGCTAAAGCCTATTTTGTATAGGATTGGAGATCTATGGGAGAAAGGAGAATTAGATGTGGCAACGGAACATGCTTGCTCAAATGCTGCAAGTAGTATGATAAAAGTAATAAATGAGAAATTATTGCACAAAAATAATAAGATGATAGTCGCTCGCCCCTCCTCGACATCAGCTTCACTTTCAGCTAAATATAAAATCATTGTATGTACTCCTGAAGGAGAACTGCACAATTTGGCATGTAGTATCATGGAATCACTTTTAATTAGCAAAGGATATTCTGTTTATAATATATCACCATCGGTACCTGCTTCTTCAATAATTAGTTACATTGACGGTATTGAGCCAGATATGGTATTTGTATCAGTTACTCTTAAGGATAACATTAAAACTGTAGAAAGATTAATAGATCA
>DATDLD010000093.1:0-3096 GCA_036519475.1 Candidatus Nitrosopolaris sp.
TGGTGGATGCGAGACAGACTGCACTGTCTATAAATGGCTGAAGACGAAAAGAGGAAATTGGAGAGATGCAGATTGCCCATGTGGGAGCACATTTCATTTCGATGGCAAAATGGAGGATCTCTTTTGTTGGGAACGAATTCATCTTAGACATATGGCTTCAGATTCTGCCAATCACGACATGATTTCGTTCTATCCAGAAGATATGGTGATTTTTTATCATTCAAACAGCGGGTACGTAGTTGAACGTAGAAGGCATACTGCTGCAGAGGTTAATGAAATATACCATGCATCTGTTTACGGCCATACAAAGGTGGCTGGAGTCTGAATACACGTATTCTATTTGGTATGACGTTATTTGATTTCCCCACGTAGGGCAAATGAAAAAAGGTAATGTTGACTGGGATAACTTTAAGACAGATCTCCATTTATTTGAAACAAGAATTGGATCAATCATATTTCGGAATTTGCCAAATAAGATGACAGATGACCGCGAGGGATTTCACCTTCTCCGTCATTCTATTCTACGTTGATATTACCGCGGGTAAACCTGAAAAAAGAGTTGCTACAATTCCAACCATAGGAAAGATTTTGCAGCGGCCGTCCGTAACGTGGATATGTACAGATCGATCATTTTCTTTCTTGCAACTATTGCATCTCCACTGAATAGCCTGATTGCATTCATTACAGTATTCGAACGCTATCATCTCGTGACCACAAGATCTACACAACATTCAATCTTTATCATCTTGATACCTTTTAAACATTATTGCTTGTCAAAGTAATGGCCAGTTTTAATTCCCCCTTATTATTCCACTCGTTCATGAAAGACTAACAATTTGTATAAAAAATTATACCTAAAAAAAGTGCTTAATCGTGCAATCAATATTGGCTGAAAATTTGAATCATCAGTTAGTAAGTTATGGATAGTGATGCAGCTGAGAATAATTATGTTCAGATCGTAAACAGGCCGGTAGCGTATTATTATGTGTAGCCCGATTTTCGAATTCTTCCAACCAACACTGAAATATAGACTTATCTTTGACAAAACTGGAAGTGTTTCCTAAGTTGAGAGTTTAAGGATTGTGTGACAACTCTCCTTTTTTAATATAGAACAATATGTATCTGGTCTAAAATGATGAAAAAACTGCGAAGTGCGGGATTTGAACCCGCGATCCCGAGCTTGGGAAGCTCGTACCTTAACCAGGCTGGGCTAACTTCGCTCTAGTTCGACTACATATTCCTGACATTAATTTTGTAACGCAGTTGATTTGAATAATGCATTTATGAAGTAATATAAAGATGTCCCAGTTATCCGATGAAACATTGAAGTATATGCATCTGAAAGCATTGTATTGAGCCTTTATTCTGAATAGAAAGTGATGATATGACCTACAATGGCTATGCATGGATGATATATCCATTTGTGAGCAACATTCTCTTCCTTACGTTGAAGAAATGTGTAATTTATACATTCAGCTTTTTGGCTCGTGATCGTACTTAACTTTAGATCGTCGCTATGGCTGTGGATTTTATGGAATTTTGCTTCTCACATCTTCATCTGGTGATTGTTAAATAAGCCATTTCTATCGATTTCATTTATATCTAGTTCGGGAAGCAGATGGAAGAATTGTCCTTCCTGATATATCTGTAGATATCGACTTCCCTTTTCTGTTATTTGATAATGTGGAGACAGGTTTTGGTTATCATGCCTTTCTTTAATGAGTTGTTTAGATAACATTGATGATATATAACGTTTGATTTGATCATCATTAAGATGTGCCTTGAACCTAATGGTGGCTTTTGTTTCCCCATTCAAAGTTGAATTCAAGATCATTGCAATGATATCGTGCTTACTTCTATATTTCACTCTGGTGCTCTTTTATAAGTTTTAGTATAAATCAAATACTAAATTTTAGCTGCTCTTTTGGTAAAGAGCTATATCGTCCAGCCCTATTGATTTGAAAGGTATCTCTATTTAATTAATTTTCGAGTCGGTTCAATAATTATGTGACTGCCAGCTGCTATCTCATAATCATGGCTTTTTGGATTGACATGGAGAGTTAGATTCGGGAGTTTCCAGCATAATTCCAACTATCGAGTATCTTCTCCAAATTGAGTGTGCTAAGAAAACCTTTAGGTAACAAATGAGGCTTAATTGACCAACTTCGTTAATTTCTAAGTGGATTAGCAGTTTTGATCGTGGGGGACACACTTTAAAAGATGAGTGTGCTCGCTGGATAACAACTGATTTAAAAGATACCAAAATAAATGACTACAATTTTCTCGCCACATTTCTATTCCAAGATTCTTAAGGTTTTTAAGTCCTCTTCGTGAGGAAGAACGATTGTTGGACATTAAACAGAAATTCTCCAAGATTCTAGTTGCGCTAGATGGGTCAGAAGCATCTATGGATGCGGCAAGTTATGCAATCTCAATGGCTAAAAAGGATGACGCGCAGTTAATTGGTTTGACAGTCTCTCATCTTCCGTTATCCTCATATGGGTTGGCAGTGCCCCAAGATAATCTCAAGCAAGCCAAAGAAAAAGAGATGGTTGAATCTAAGAAATGGTTTGACAGGTTTGTTCAGACTGCAGAAGAGCACCATGTTCGATTAAGAACAGAACTTATTGATAGTCAAATGTCTGTAGAGGCATCCATAGTAGAGTTTGCTGAGAGTGAAAATATCGATCTTATAGTATTGGGAACGAGGGGAAGATCAGGATTCAAAAAACTATTGCTAGGAAGTGTCGCCTCTGGAGTTGTGAATTATGCAACATGCCCCGTATTAGTCGTCAAGTGAATAAGATGATTTATTTTATTCACTTTTCAGAGCCTCCAAATTCATGGCTATGCATCTCTTGAGTATCTTCATTTCAATACTGAGTACGAGTAAAATGAATTACGATCTAGTTGCAAGCTTCTAGAAGACCGTTTGCATACAGGATTCATCCATCTCCAGACGTGCTAGATAAATTTCAATCGAAGACCTATTTGCGATATGCAACAAATATTTCGACTAGGTGGCTACGAAAATCCTCTACAAAGGATCTGAATTTGCTAATTGGCACAATAGGGATTCGATCAATGAATTGAACC
>DATDLD010000094.1:0-7362 GCA_036519475.1 Candidatus Nitrosopolaris sp.
GCCCCTTTTTTGTTTGAACTATTCTCTTGAAGTATACCTTTTGCGGGTATCATCTGGAGGTTTATATAAAGTCTCTGACATCAATGTGTGTAAATGAAATAATGTCTCACACATATTCCCCTGCGATATTGGTAATAATTATGGCTTTTTCCTTTCTTATTGTTCCGTTTTATTCAAGTAACAGATTGTCATATCTGCCTGAGCAAGCCTCAGGTTTGTTTTCTGATTCAAAAGACAATTTTCTTACGTATGAAGATCATGCTTTGGGAATAATAATACAATACCCGGCAGGTTGGATCAAGGAGGTAAGACTAGGTAATCTGGTTACATTTCTTCCTACTCTAGGAAGTAGCTCAAATACATATCCTGCGGCATTAGGAGTAAAAGTTCAGAATCTACACTCGCGAAACGTAACCCTTGGAACCGTTACTAAGGTACAGATCGAAAATTTAACTCAAAACCATCCTGATTTTGTTTTGCTCGAATCCACCTCAACGACACTTGCGAATAAGCCTGGCCATAAAATAGTGTTTACTGCAACAGATGCTGACGGACACCAACGTAGGGCAATGCAAGTCTGGATGGTAAATGTGGATAAGGCATATCTAATTACGTACAAGGCACTTCCCGACAAATATTCTGAATTCTTGCCTCTTGCTCAGAGGATGATTGATTCTTTTAAATTAATAAAATGATATGCGTATGATTTTTCTCTGGTAAATCGCTCCCTCATAAAACTTCGTTTTCAGGATAGGATGTATAAGACTCAGGCTCAGTAAATCATCTGAAATCACCAACCATGCATTTCTTGTTGAGCCCCGTACACCGTTACAGCTAACACAAAGTAGGAAACTGAAATGGCCTTTAGTGGCTAAAATGATTTATTGCTATTGAAGATTAGTATTTCTATTTAGCCATGATATAATACTGAATTTAGTAAGACGCTATTTCTCGATTTGGTTGGCTATCATATTTCCCCATTCAGTCCAAGATCCGTCGTAGTTCTTTACATTAGTATAACCCAGCAAATATTTTAATACAAACCATGTATGTGATGACCGCTCCCCTATCCTACAGTACGCGATGACTTCCTTGTCCGGAAGTATCCCCTTTGGCTGGTAAAGATTCTCCAATTCTTGCACTGATTTGAATGTACCGTCCTCATTGACAGCTTGGCTCCAAGGTATATTCGCGGCGCCGGGTATATGCCCTCCTCTCTGTGCATGCTCCGTTGGATACTCTGGAGGAGCTAGTACTTCTCCTGTAAATTCCTTGGGACTTCTGACGTCTACCATTACCACTCTGTCCTTAGCAGATAATGCGTCTTTTACTTCGTTAAGGAATACTCTAATACTGTTGTCAGGCTGGGAGGCTTTGAAGTTTCCTTTGGGATATTGCTGAACCTCTTTACTTATTGGTCTATCTTCTTCTAACCATTTTTTTCGGCCCCCGTTCATTAGCCTTATATCTTTATTACCATAATACTTGAATACCCAAAATGCAAAAGCTGCAAACCAATTGTTAAAATCTCCATATAGTACAAGTATTGTGTCATTACTAACCCCTGATTTTTGCAACAAATTCTCGCAGGCTTCTTTACCTAATACGTTCCTGCTTACCGGATCGTTAATGTCCTGCTTCCAATCAAATAATACTGCCCCTGGTGCATGTCCTAAAGTGTAGTTAGATTTTGGATCATAATCTACTTCAGCTATACGAACCCTTGGATCGTTTAAGTGATCCTCTACCCATTGGGTATCAACTAAAACTTCGGGATGTGCGTAAGATAATATAATTCACCTTGAAGTAATTGTAAATTCATCTTTATTAAATTTTTCAGTATTCTGTCCTACTCGCATACTCTCGTACTAATGGTTTGGGCAGTTAGACATCGGTTGATCGTCGAGTTCCTGCCATGCCTAGACTTGCTAACTGCTCCAGACAGTTCACGCTATAGATTTATGGCATGCTAACGAAAATATAACTAGACAACATTTTAACTTGATGGATTCATAAACCTCGTCATGGCACACAGACCCAAACAGCTACCGATATACTTTTTGGATGATCCAGATACTACCGACAAAAGACTTCTAGGAAATAAGGGTGCCGGTCTAGCTGAGATGACTAGGATGGGTCTTCCAGTTCCTCCTGGCTTTATTATCACGACAGACATTTGTGCAAAATATTACGAAGCAGGAAAACGTCTTCCAGACGGACTTATGGATGAGGTGCGCGCATCAATGAATCGTCTAGAGTCTTTGACTGGAAAAAAATTTGGAGACGCTGCGAATCCTCTTCTTGTTTCTGTACGCTCTGGTGCTCCTGTTTCAATGCCTGGAATGCTTGACACGATCTTGAATTTAGGCCTAAGCCCCGATACTGTTTTTGGCCTGAGCAGAAGGAGTAATGATACCAGGTTTGCATTAGATGCATATCGAAGGTTTTTACAGATGTTTGGGACAATGGTTCTTGGCATTGATATATCTGTTTTTGAAAAGATCTTCTCTGAATTAGTGAGTAGCAAAGAAGACGATCCTGTGCGGCTTGCTCTGTTATACGAATCTATATGCGAACAAAAAACTGGTAAGAAATTTACAGCAGATCCTTACAGACAGCTTGAATTAGCAATAGCTGCAGTATTTAAATCATGGTCAGGAAGGCGTGCCGTCGAATATCGACGACACTATGCCATCACACCAGAAATGGCTAATGGAACAGCAGCGGTAGTAGTGGCAATGGTATTCGGCAACATGGGTGATGAGAGTGCTACTGGCGTAGTATTCACAAGAAATCCTGAAACTGGAGAAAAAAACTTGTATGGTGAATATCTCTTGAATGCACAAGGGGAAGATGTTGTATCAGGAAAAAATATACCCAAACAAATTGACCTGCTTAGCAAAGAATTACCAAAAGTTGACAGAGAGCTACGAAGCATGACACTGAAGCTAGAAAATCATTTTAGGGAACCTCAAGACATAGAATTTACCGTAGAAAAAGGAAAATTATATCTTTTACAAACTCGCCCGGCAAAAATGAATGCAATAGCAAATGTTAAAACCTCAGTTGAGATGTTTCATGAAGGACTTATCGACAGGTCAACCGCAATTTCAAGGATCGATCCCGACGGTCTAGAACAGATACTATACCCGAGAATAGACTATCATGATATGAACCATCGGCCTATTGCTACAGGAATCGGTGCATCACCAGGTACTGCTAGTGGGACTGTTATTTTTGATGTAACAAAAGCTGAATCGTTAGGCAGAAATGGTGCAAAAATTATTTTGGTTAGAGAAGAGACTCGACCCGAGGATGTACCTGCGTTCTTCCATTCTGTAGGAATTTTGACTAGTAGAGGAGGGAGGACGTCTCACGCGGCCGTAGTCGCCCGAGGAATGGGAAAGCCGTGCGTAGTAGGTTGTTCGCAAATAGAAATTGAGGAAAATGCAGGTAGATTCAATGTTGACGACAAGCATATCGTCACCGAGGGACAGAAAATCACTATAGACGGTACAACTGGCAAAATATTTGTTGGAGAACTTGCAACAAAGGAAGCAGAAATCACAAAGGAGTTCAAGGAATTACTTGAGTGGGCAGCAGAGGTAAAAAATATAAAAATTCGTGCTAATGCGGATGACCCAAATACAGCAGGGCTTGCGAGAAAATTTGGTGCAGAGGGAATTGGTCTTTGCCGTACAGAGAGAATGTTCAACCAACATGATCGCATAGAGCTTTTCGTAAAGATGATAATGGCTGACAATCAACTTGAGAGGAGAACCGCGTTAGTCCAACTTGAACATCTTCAACAATCTGATTTCAAGGCGATCTTGAGGGAAATGCACGGACTACCAGTAACAATACGTCTACTGGATCCTCCTCTTCACGAATTCTTACCAAAAGAACAAGATTTGGTACAGCAGTTGTTCGAACTTAGGACAAGAGTCCAAGACCAAAAGATAGATACATTGCACAAAGAAAAGATTCTCAAGCGTGTGCATGAATTGTCCGAAATTAATCCCATGCTAGGTCATCGGGGAGTACGCCTAGGTTTATCGTTTCCAGAAATCTACGAAACTCAAATTCGTGCGATTTGTGAAGCCACTGCTGAGCTTACCGCTAAGAACATTAGAGTCGAACCACAGATCATGGTGCCTCAAGTAGGGTTGGTGGAAGAGGTATTAAGAGTCAGACAGATTTTTGAATCTGTTAAGAGAAGCGTAGAGCATAAACACAAGAAAAAACTTGAAATCAAGTTTGGAAGTATGATCGAGGTGGTTCGCTCATGCATCATTACAGATGATATTGCTTCGAACGTTGATTTCATAAGTTTTGGGACGAATGATTTAACCCAAGCCACTTTTAGTTTCAGCAGAGAAGATATTGAAAGCAGATTCCTAGCTCTCTACATAGAAAAGGGAATTATAGCGTTTAATCCGTTTCAGACGTTGGATATACGGGGTGTAGGCAGCTTGATCAAAATGGCTATTAAACTTGCAAAACATGCAAATAGTCATATTGAGATCGGGATTTGTGGAGAACACGGAGGCGATCCCAGATCTATTGAATTTTGTAGTCAAATAGGGCTTGATTACGTGAGTGCATCACCCCATCGAATTCCTATTGCAATCTTGGCTGCAGCTCACTATGCAATTAAAACAAAGTCACCAGGAATTGAACCTGAAAAAATCAACACTCAATATTAGCTCATAATCTCAGTATGAAAAATTTGAGTGTCAAGATAAGAACCCTTTACTTCCCGTAATTTCCTTGTAAGCTTCCCAAAATTTATCACTAACGTAGTGTAAATTGTCAATAACATAGCCTTTTGTTTTCGTAATCGCCGCGTCACTATCCTCCATGGCTATACCTACTGATAGAGGCTTAGCATGAATCTGGTCTTTTACTATTACAATATCCCCCTTCGTAAAATGGTCGAATTTGGTTATCCCGGGCCTCATTACTTTGGCGCCATTACATACGAATTTGACAGCGCCCATGTCCACATATACCGCAGGAAAGTATTCCAATATCCTAGGCAAGCCTAGAAAGGGCAAGATAATTTTTTGATCTAGCTGAACTGCAAGCATGTCTTCTGATTCCAGTATAAATCTACCTTGTTCTACTTCGTAGGCCTTGAAAGTCTTTATCTTAGGAACAACATGGTTGGGCCACTTTGAATGAATTACTTCAAGCAAGTCAGATGTATCTCTTTTGGAACGTACTGATATATTCAACTTATCTCTCCTATCTATAATTTATTGTCTCATAATTTCAATTTAATAGACAAGCATATGACAAAATTCATTTCTACTAAGCGCTTTTTAACGTATCAATGTCTAATGGCTCCTCAACTGAAGTTCTTGTTCTATTTTTGATCGGTGTATATTCGCATCCCATGGGCCCGCAATATTTACCGACGTATATAGCCTTGGGTCTATAAAGCGCTGGTTTAGGAGCTGCCTCTGCAAACTTCTCTTCTACGACATGTGAACTCCAACCTGCTACCCTTGAGATAGCAAAAATCGGTGTATTAAGATCAAGAGGAATATCTAGAGTATAGTAAAGCGAGGCACTGTACAAATCGACGTTTGGATAAATCGGAGGCTTGTTGTTCTTCTGCATATAGTTTTTGGTTGCTTTTTCGACGCGCTCTGTAAGGTCAAACCATTTCGTTCCTCTCTCCGTGGCAAGCGATCTTGACAACCTTGCAAGTATCTCTGCACGAGGATCAGTTGTCCTATATACTGCGTGCCCCATACCCATTATCCTACCGCCTTCTCGTAGTCTAGCTTCGACCCAATCTTCTACCTTCTCCGGCTCGCCTATCTCGAGCAGCATCTTCATCACCTGAATATTGGCACCACCGTGCAACTCGCCTGATAATGCACCAACGGCTCCTCCGATACTTGCATACATATGGGCTCTGGTTGATGCAATTTCTCTTGCTGCGAAAGTTGACGCATTAAAGCTATGCTCAGCATGAAGTATAAGACACATATCAAATATCTTTGCTTCTTGTTGGCTCGGTTCATTGCCACGCAGCATATAGAGAAAGTTTCTAGCGTGTGACCCCTCTTCTAGAGGTTCTACAACGTTTTGAGATTTCCGAATCCGATTCCATGCTGCCACTAGGGTAGGAATCTTCGCAATAAGAACAATGGTGCGTCTGATATTCGCACTCTTGGTGTCATCCTCAATGTTTAGGTCATAATCGGGAAATGCAGCAACTGCAGACTGTAGTACATCCATAGGATGTGCCCTTTTGGGTCTGTATTTAAGGCTCTTGAGAATTGGATCCTGTAGATGCCGTGCTTCTTGCAAACGACGGGAAAAATCTGTCAATTCTTTACTGTTTGGCAGTTCTCCAAACAACAAAAGATAGGCTGTCTCTTCAAACGTGGAATGATTAACTAGGTCTAATATATCATAACCTCGATAAATCAGCTTTCCGTTCTCGCCATCTATTGAACAAATCTTAGTGTCTGCAACCTCAATATCTCTTAAGCCGATATTTCTTGCATCCATCAATATACTAATTTCATTGCTTTTTCTATATTAAAGTAATGCCTTACTAAAAAATTCACTTTATAAAAGATCGACATAAGTTTGAAGATAATAAATTATCGTATTATGGCAAAAAAAGTTGTGGGCTAGCCATTTAATCCCTGCATTGGTAGGTCCTAAATTATTATTACTAGAATTAATGTCTGGTAGCATATATCTAGATGGGGTTTAGTTGCGGAGGTTTTTTCTAGCTCAACAGTAGCCTAGATAAAGATATAGAAGAATTGTGATATAAGGATATCAATAATTATTTACGTTACTAAATCAGAATTAAATAAGAGAGTTAATTTCTTCCTCTTTCTTATCATTCAAAGAAAAGCATTCTACAAATATAAGGAGATAAAAGTATGTTATAGAGAATTATGAAGAACACTAACCAGACACTGGCCATCCTCCTCCTGATGGCTGTATTGTTCGCAGGTGGGCTGTCTCTTGTCTCTATGCAGAAAGCAATGGCACAAGGAATGTCAGACGAACGAGACGGTAAGACCACACTTGACCAAAAGGACAACCCTGAGAAGGACCAGAATGAAAGCAATAAGCCTGACGCTGAACCAAAAGAGATCGCACCGGTAACGTGAACGTCACTATAAATCCCTATTAGCAGTAAGTACAGCAGGACTAAGTCTCACAACCGGTCCTTCTTGCACAAAGCTAGGGTATTAAGGTGCTTCTGTGTGGATGCGAGTCGCGTAGTCTAATAAGCTATGCACCTACCCCTATTTTTCGGATCTTTTTTTGTGCCCACATGATTCATACTAACTTCCAGGTGGGAACCACATTTATCCAGTAGAT
>DATDLD010000095.1:0-22944 GCA_036519475.1 Candidatus Nitrosopolaris sp.
TAAAGATACTTAGACTGTCCCTCTTTGATAAGGTAGAGAGCAATTTTGCAGAACTCCTTACCGACTGTAGGTTGACCATGATATTCCTTGGCATTTGGAGATACTACACTGCCTCGTATCTTTCTTATATTACTTGTGTTCGACTATCTGCTGACCGCAAGGAAAAAATAAGGAAAAGGGATTCTAGCGAATTTTGGGGAGCGGGCCCCCAATTTGCACTAGTAGCCGTATACGATCTTATAACATTGTGTTATTATTACTAAAGCTAGATTATGAGGTGTGCCTTTAAACTAAATTGGGAACATAGAATTGTTACACAATGGCTGCTACTACTCTATTATGCAAGGGCGTACCCGATGAGGAACAACTAAACAAGATTTTTGCTAGGTATTTAGAATATTGTAATGTGAAAGAAAATGTTGGTAAATCCGCTAAATTCTCCTATAATTATGAAAACCATACAATTATTGTAAGATTAGATCGTGTTAAGACTATAGAATTTAATATCTATGACTTTGCAGAATGGGATAGACAAAAATATTTCAATAATGTATGTTATGACACCGGTTAAAGGTTAAAAACAGCAATCGAGTTAGAAAATATTGCCATTACGTTAAAGAAAAGGGGATTTCGAAGACGATACAGCGAATCTAATTAGCTAGCTATTTTTTCAGGCACAAGGATGGCTTGAATAGCGGATTACTAGTTCCCGCAACAAATGAGTGAAAAAACATTAATGATTAGGATTCCTCGCCTATAGATTAGGGGTTCTAATCCCTTTCCGCACTCCACTTTTTAGATAAGATGATGCCACCTCGATGTAGCCAGCACCTAATGCATGAGATGATAATAAGATTTGACTCTTGATCTCCGACTGGTTACCTGTAATCTCTTTTAAAGAGGGGGATTAGGATACTTTTCATATTTTGCAGATCTATTCAGTCACTCGATTAAGTTTGACATCCTTAATGTCGGTTAAAGCTGAAAATATAGATTTCCATTCTATCATCGAAGATATCTTATAGTAGTTCAACATCATGTTGGTGATGCGCGTACCAGAGAAAGCAATTGTAAAGCGTAAGCATAGAAATCTGACTATAACCAGACGCGGAAGAGGTTATTCATTAAAAGAATTAAAGGACGCTGGGTTAGTTAATAATAATATTCACATAGCAATCAATAAGGGCATACCTGTGGATATCCTAAGAGATACTGCTCATATAGAAAATGTTGACAAATTAAGACCAATTATCAAGACAATTGGACACTCAAAAACAAAGATAGCAGAAAATCAAACAAACACGAGTCGCGACAAAAAGGAGAAACCTAAGAAGGAGAAAAACATTCACAAGAATACAATCAAGAACAAACGCAAGGCCAAAGGGAATAGGGCGGCACCTACTAAAAAAGTTTAGATCACGTCCAAATGTGTTGGGAATGTCAGTCTCTGTTATACAGTAGAGTGATGTTACTGAACAGCTCCTCAATTTCAGTTTGATGGAATTTTATTTTATAAAGTAACTAAACGTTCTGTTTGTTTTAAAGAAATAGTTTTTTTCGTTTTTAATACTTAAACAAGTGTGATTGGTTCTAATATTAAAAGGTCGATTAGTATTAAAAAAAGTACTATAGGAGAGATAACAGCTGATCATACTCTTTTATTATGGTAAGAGCTTATTCAAATAGGAAATGCAATGCTAGGTCTCCTTCAAACAAGGTTTACATTTCTAACCTATGCAATGATTAAGTATAATTACTCAATACTACTAAATATATTGCCATACGATAAAAGATATTACAGAATCATGGCTGCTCCCCATAATAATATGTTTTTGGTGTTTATACACTTGCTTAGTCTCCAGGAACGAATTAGGTTATCAACATAAACATTCATAAATTATAATTAGCTAACCTAATTGTTCGTGCAAAATCGGTTGCAGGAAATTGCGGTAAGGCGAGCATTTGGGCTTTTTTTTATAGCCATTTCTATAGCCGTGGGCTTGGGTAGTTTGTTAAATGAACTCGTGTTTGTGAGTAACTCTCCTGCGTATCTATATCCTATAGTTTGGTTGGTGAGCTTCAGCGTCATATTTGGAGGGACTTTTCGAAGATTTCGTGGACTGGTACCCTTATTACGGAGTAGAATGAAGAAAAGTATAAGCTGGCCTAGTAAGGCCAAAGCTTTAAATGGTATATGCTGGGCCAGCCCCTTTGCAGCCATTGGTATATACCCTGCCCTTTACCAGTATCTGATTTTGCTAGGCATAGGGCTAGGGAATCTCTCCACTTACCTACTCATGAAAAAATACAATGGGGTAAATAACACAGAGCAAATGATTGTGGGTCTGGTTTCTATAGCTGCGATTCCTGTAGCAGCGGGACTCGATACAACCGTATTCGTTGCAAGACATGACATTGTTGTAGCATTTTCTAGAATTTTGATATCGCTTGCGTACGGTATAGGTGGTGTGTATGCACTCTTAGTAAAACAATAGAATAGAATACTCGATCCATTAAAATAACTATGTATAAAAATGTGCATAAGGGGATCACATCGTCATTCAGTGAATTTCAAACCTCTAAGAAGGGGGCAGTTTGTATTGTTAGCGGAGGCCTTGATTCTGTTTGCACTGCTGCGTACTTAGCACATGATAAAGGCTATGACCTTTTTATGTTGAGTTATCTTTATGGCCAACGAGCAGAACGAGAAATACAGCAGGCAAAATATTTTGCTACCATATTGGGAGCAAAAGAACATCAAATAATTGATATTACATTCATGAAGGAACTCTACGGTAGAACCAACGCCCTAACATTTGATAAGTATCGATTGCCTGATCATTTTGATTATAGTCTTGTGGTCCCAATTAGAAATGCCGTTTTTATAACAATAGCAACATCTTGGGCCATGAGCATCGGCGCCAAGTTAGTGGCACTCGGAGCACACGCTGACGATTTTAGATATCCTGACTGCAGGGCAGAATTTATATCTTCTATAATGGACACATTGAATTTGGCAGAAGCGGATGGCATTAATTCCGGCGTAAGACAAAAGGTTACGATATGGACGCCTTCAAGCGAAGGCATAGGTAAAGGAGCGTTATTACAAATGGGATACAGAATTCTTGGTGACAAAATTTTCGAAACATGGAGCTGTTATACAGATGGCAAAGGTGTTAATTCTCAAGATTCGATACATTGCGGTAGGTGCGAATCCTGTATAAATAGGAAGGTTGCAATTAGCAAAGCAGGTATAAGGGACAAAACTACTTATGCAAAGGACATTTAATAGAGTACAACTTAGTGAAATATTTACCAGTATTGAAGGAGAGGGAATACTGTTTGGTACGAAAACAATGTTTATACGGATGGCTGGTTGCCCTCTGAATTGTCGTTGGTGTGACACTGCCTACGCATTACCGATCGATAGCGGAACAACTTTTTCGTTGAGTGAAGCTAAGGAACTCATTATGAAAAATCTTCAGCCCAACACATACAAGGTTAACTTTAGCGGAGGTGAGCCTCTTATCCAACACGAAGCTGTTTTAGAGCTGGCAGATTTCGTCCAGGAAAAGCTTAAAATAAAGACATATTTAGAGTCGTCTTGTTTTGACTCTGTCCGATTTGCAAAAGTTTTGCCATACATTGATATTTGTAAAGTAGAGTTTAAGATGAAAGATTCCAACGTTGTCGGTGCCAGTGATTACGAGAATCTCTTACAAAATGAAATTGATTGCCTCCGTATAGCAGTCAGTCATAAGAAAATTGTTTACATCAAAATTGTAATCACCAAGTCAAGCAGCTTAGTTGAATTCAGATACTTGATAGAAAGCATATTTGAACGCATAAAGGCACTAGAAATAAGAGGATTTATAATACAGCCTAGTTGGGGATTAGATGAACCAACAACGCATCAACTTTTCGACTTTTATGATGTAATTTTTCCTCTGTACCATGACGTAAGAATTATACCTCAATTGCACAAGGTTTTAGGAGTCAGATAAATTTATGAATCATGGCAAGCTTGTAAAGAAAACATTTACCCTGAACAAGAAAAAGATTGAAAAACTGCTAAGACAGCTGTTGATAGAGCTAGGAGAAAACCCTGACCGAGAGGGCCTGGTTGGTACCCCACGTCGAATGGCTGAAATGTTTGAGGAAATTTTTTCCGGTTATTGGATGAATGCAGGTCTAAATATTAGCTTCAGTGAGGAGACGGATGCTATCGTTGTTAAGGATATCCAATTCTACAGTATGTGTGAACACCATATGCTCCCATTTTACGGAAAGATACACATAGCGTACATTCCTTCAGGAAGGGTATTCGGTATATCTAAGTTAGTTCGTCTTGTCGAGAAGTATGCTAGAAGAATGCAAATCCAAGAACGCTTAACAAAAGAGATCGCTGATGAGATAATACGGATGGGTGTAAAAGGAGTCATAGTGATAGCAGAAGGTGAACACTTGTGTATGAAGATGCGAGGGGTAAAGAACAGTAGTGTTATAATGACAGCAGCACACCGAGGCATTATGGAACAGAAGGAGATTCGTCATAATATTCTTGCCCTCATTTATAACTCAAAACCGGAGTATCAGTCTATTTGAAGACTTTTGTCGTAGCTATGCGCCGAATCATTAGTGAAGAAAATCAGTCTTAGATGCCTGATGAGGTTTAAAGGGCATATACTATAATAATACACATCTAATCATGCGAAACCCTGATCACTGAAGGCGCTTAGAAAAGCTATTATCTACTTTTGTGAATCATACATAACAAGGCTTATAAAAAAGTATATTTTCTATAGGTAAGAAGAATGGCAAGTACAATCTTTAGAGTGCAGTCACATAAATTTAGCCAAGATAATATTCATACTACATTAGTATGTTCGAAGTGTGATGAGGTGTTTTCGAAGGAATTTCCCCTGGCTCTTGAGGGTCAGACAATAGAATTCAAATGTCCGGTCTGCGGCGTGCCGGGCGAAGCAGATATTCCGTACAAGAGTGCAGAAGAAAGAGAAGAATTTGAGGAGGATTTTGAAGAAACAGAGGAAGAAGAAGGAGGAGAGGATTTTGAGGAGGAATATTAGCCAATGTTAGTAGCATCGCCTGTCATGAAAGACTGCATCTGCTAATATGATACCGAATTGTACCCCGATTTGGATAAAGACATTACGCATTAGAAAATTGCGGTATCAAACTCCAGGCGGCTCCCATATCGATTGCATTTCATTTAGAAATGGATGTTCCAAGATGAAATAAAGTTTTCCATGGGTTTTACTTGTTCGTTCCTAATAACCTAATTCTTTATTACTTCTGTTGAAGCATGGTCCTATCTCTTCGATTAGGAGAAACGTAAACAGTGTCTTGTAGCAAAATAGACCAAGATTAGAAGAACATCAAAGTTGAAATTAAACTAGGATTATATTACTAAATTAAAGATTAGATCTTGTGCGTTATTTGATTATCTTAGGTCTAATGTTAGTTCTGTTAATTCCCGCTGCGTTTGGGTTCAATAGAGAGCAGCAAGCAAATCCACCTAAAGCGTACGAAGTTGCGAAAACGCATAACACCGAGCGGTTCGTCTTCCCCTATTCTGCGTCAAACTATGACAGAAAGCACCCCCTCGTTTATACCTATGATAAACCAAAAGGAGTCAATTGGATTTTGACGATCCAAAATAATATGACATATGCTCTTAGGCAAGATGCAAAAACTGTCGTAAAGCTGCAAGAACAATCACCAAGCGATAAATTCGTCGAAATCACAATGTTTGGTGATGCTTCCAAAAAGTTGCTGGTAGCTGTTAACACAAAAGAATCTGGATACGTAAGGGTATATCAAAAGGATACTGATGGTTGGTCTAGAGAACAGCCATTAATAGTAGGTCATGCCAATAATCAAGGGCTAACCGTTACGAACGGTAAAAGAATCATCATTGACAGATTATCAATAAATGGTTTATCGCTAGGCTCTATTGCAGTCTATGGCAAGGATGATGCACAATCAGCCATAAACACCTATGCAGGATACTTATCGTTTGATGTGATATTCGGTGATCCTGCAGATTCTCCAATTTTCTATTTGCCGCTTGTCATGCTGGTGGGAACCGGCATAATAGTTACTGGACTGCTTCTGCTTAAAAAGAGGAAGATTAGTTCTTTAGAGAAGGGGCAATAGAGTTATTATAATATTTGCAAATACCCGTTAGTCCACACAGTTCACACTGGGGTTTTACTGGTAAGCAAATATTTTGGCCGTACATAACAAAGGTATCATTTAATTTAGTCCAATACCTTTTTTCAATCTTCCATTCCAACTCACTTTCAGTTCGTTCGGGATTTTTGGTATTAACTAGTCCTAGCCTGTTGGATATGCGGTGCACATGGGTATCAACTGGAATGGCAGGCTTGTTAAAACCATAGACTAAAACACAATTTGCTGTTTTCCTCCCAACGCCTGGTAGACTTGTAAGAATTTCGACATCATTAGGAACGTACCCGTTAAATTTGTCTCGTATCAATTTTGAGACTTCTATTACGCGCCGAGCTTTGATATTGTAAAAGCCCGTACTTCGAATTATAGTTTTAACCTCTTCTAGGTCTGCTTCAGCTAGTTCGTTAACATTTATGAACCTGTTAAATAATTTGCTGATGACCTTTTTGGTATTTATGTCCCTGGTACGAGCTGATAGAATAGTTCCGATGAGGATTTTGAATGCGTCGCCTTGTTCCTCAATTTGTAATTGCCTAAGTGCAGTTCGATTAATACCCTTTCTGTTATTCACTGCTGCTTGCATTTTCTCTAGTATCGTGCCTATAGAATAGTCCAAAGTCAATAGAGCAACATAACTACCACGTTTCTTTAACCTAGACGTTATATTAGAATCTGGGTAGTTTTGTAGTATTCTTTTATTGTCGTTGAACTGATCATTCCTAATGGCGTTCCTTTACTCTGCCCCGCCCTGTTTTTCGTGGAGCTATATTTCCGACTTTGGCTCCTGGTGGAGTAGTTCTGCTGACTGAAGACGGATGACCAATATGTTGATGCCTTCCACCCCCGTGCGGATGATAAACCGCTGCTTGCGCAATACCTCTAACTGTAGGATACAGTTTTCTGTGTGCACGCATATACTTGTGTCTGTTGCCTGCCTTTAGAAATGGTTTTTCCTTTCTACCACCACCTGCAATCACACCAATCATTGCTCTACATTTCGGATTAAGCATGAGAAATTTTCCCGAAGGAAACTTTATTGTTACGCCATCTGCGCTATGAGCAAAAACAAGCGCAGAAGAACCTGCAGATTTAATCAATTTTCCTCCATCACCACTGTTTTTTTCTATATTACAAATTAGAGTTCCGTCAGGTATTGATTCTAAAGACAAAATATTTCTTTCTTGTGGTGCTGCCCCGACACCCACTTGAAATTTACCTCCTACAGGTGTTCCCTCTGTTGCTGGAATATATGAAAAAGTACCGTTATCAAATCGAATTTTAGCTAGAGGGGCATCCCTCCCGCGTTCATGCAAAATATCCATAACTATTGCGGTGTGATGTTCATCTCTTCTGAAATTAGGGTACCTGGCTGGCGCAATCCTGCCTATTTTAACAGCCCTAAACTGGTTGCCCCCTCGTCCCCTTCTGCGTACTAAGGTCCTCTTTCCCAATTAAAGTTCATATGGTGTCTGTTCATAGGTGATTTTAAGTTTTGTATCGATTCGTTACCTGATGGATCTCTTAATCGTATTAATCAGAGGGACAGAAGATGATATCTAAACTACGACAGAAAAATTCTTCTGCTTTACTCACTTTTGTTGTCGCATGCGTCCTTGATGTTAAGTTGCTGACTATAAACCATACCTGTAATATTTGAAGTGAAATACTTTCTAATTCGTTAATCAGATTCGCCATTACAAATGTTGCTTATCCCAATATGGCAAAAGGTGATAAGGTATAAAGATGAGTACGGTGCTAGGTGTCATTGTGAGCCAGAATACTCTATCTCTGAAGGTACTTGAAGCATATACTAGGGATGTAGGGCGCGGCGTAGCTCGTATTGACTATGACTCTATGGATTCTTTAAGTGCCTCAACTGGTGATGTTATTGAGATTAGAGGTAAACGGAGAACTGTAGCCAAGTGTTTGCCGCTCTATCCTTCTGACGAAGGAAAAGGTATTATCAGAGTTGATGGTCTGGTGAGAAATAATGCCGGTGTAGCGATAGGAGACACAGTAGTAGTAAGGAAGATTAAAGCAGTTCCGGCCGAGAAGGTAATAGTTGCGCCACTGGAGGCTATTCCACCTATCGATGAGAGATATCTTGCTGATGCTCTAGAAAGTGTACCGCTTATTAAAGGAGACAATGTTATGGTGCCATACTTTGGTGGTAGGCTCACATTTCAGGTTATTGGGGTAACTCCAGCCGCTGACGCAGTTTTAGTCACACAAAAGACAATATTTCACATAGCAGAGAAAGGTGAAACGTTAAGAGGAGTGCCGCAGGTAACATACGAGGATATCGGCGGTCTAAAGGAAGAAATCCAAAAAGTCCGTGAGATGATTGAGCTTCCATTAAGACACCCAGAAATATTTGAAAAGCTTGGTATTGAGGCACCAAAAGGTGTTTTGTTGTATGGTCCGCCTGGAACAGGTAAGACTTTATTAGCAAAGGCAGTAGCCAATGAGAGCAATGCTCATTTTATCAGCATTTCCGGACCTGAAATAATGAGTAAATTCTATGGTGAATCAGAGGCGAGGTTAAGAGAAATCTTTAAGGAGGCAAAGGAAAAAGCGCCTTCTATAATCTTCATTGATGAAATAGACTCTATTGCTCCAAAGAGAGAAGAAGTTACTGGTGAAGTTGAGAGGCGAGTAGTATCTCAGCTGTTATCTTTGATGGATGGGCTAGAGGCTAGAGGTAAAGTCATTGTAATTGCAGCCACTAACCGACCGAACGCAATAGATCCAGCATTAAGACGTCCTGGCAGATTCGACAGGGAGATTGAGATTAAGGTGCCTGATAAGCGCGGAAGGCTCGAAATCCTTCAGATTCACACGCGTAATATGCCATTAGATACTGATGTAGACCAAGATAGAGTTGCTGCTGTAACACATGGTTTCGTTGGTGCAGACTTGGAATATCTATGCAAAGAGGCGGCGATGAAATGCTTAAGGAGGCTACTTCCTGAACTTAATCTAGAAGACGAAAAACTTGCTCCGGAAGTCTTGAATAAGCTTATCGTGACAATGAGTGATTTCGAAAATGCTGTAAAAGAGGTGATGCCCTCTGCGATGAGAGAAGTCTATCTTGAATCACCGGATATACAGTGGACAGCAATAGGTGGTCTAGAGGAAGTAAAACGAGAATTACAGGAGGCAGTAGAATGGCCTTTAAGATATCCAGATCTATATACAAAATTAGGACACTCTATGCCTAAAGGTCTACTAATGCATGGACCTTCAGGTACAGGTAAGACCTTACTTGCAAAAGCTGTGGCTACCGAGTCGGAGGCTAATTTTATCAGTGTCAGAGGACCTGAATTACTATCTAAATGGGTTGGAGAATCTGAGAGAGGAATTAGAGAAATATTTAGAAGAGCAAGACAAGCAGCCCCTTGTGTAGTTTTCTTTGATGAAATAGATTCGATAGCACCCACTAGGGGCATGGGCGGAGATAGTATGGTTACAGAGCGCGTTGTCTCTCAATTACTTACAGAACTAGATGGCATTCAAGCATTGTCAGGAGTGGTAGTCCTAGCGGCAACAAATAGAGCGGACATGATAGATCCAGCGTTACTAAGGCCAGGTCGGTTCGACAAGATTGTGTTTGTACCTATGCCTGATAAAGCTGCTAGACTAAAGATACTTGAAATTCATTCAAAAGACAAACCAGTCGGTCCAGACGTAGACCTACCTAAAGTAGCGGAGCTTACTGAGGGATTTAGCGGTGCCGATACTAGTTCTGTAGCGAATACAGCAGTTTCACTTGTACTTCATGAATATTTAGCAAAATATCCGACTCCGGAAGAGGCAGCCAAACACGCTTCCGAAGCCCATATTATGATGCGTCACTTTGAAGAAGCGGTCAAGAAGATAAAGACTCAAAGAGAAGGCAAACCTGGTGAAAAAGTGACAGTACCGTATTACAGGTAGAGATGATCGGATCATCTCTTCATTAATTTAGTTCTGCAAAACCTTTGATCACCAACTAACAGTATCTTATCATATCAACTATTAATTAGAACTCACGAAAAAATCGGATTTGATTTGATGCATGCATGGAACTCATGCAAACAAAGGATCCTTGAATAGACATGTGGAACCCTTATCGACAAATACTAAAAGATAAGTTGAAAAACTTTTCTTCATAATACTTTAGTTCTGCAGCAATAATTCTTAGGCAATGTTTTTAAGTTATATGTTTTACAACTAGACTAACAAAAAGAAATTGGATGAAAATTCCCAAGTCCAACTGGTGGAAAATTTTAATCTAACGACACCAGCGTTAAACCGCTTTGCAAAACCAACTGATATCAGCAAATTAGTGACGCGATACGGTACACCTCTTTATTTAATTGATGAAAATACTTTACACTCAAAGGTCAAAGAATTGTACAGTGCCTATACAAAATTCAATGGTTACGTAAAAGTTGCATATTCCATTAAAGCGAACTTTAGCCCTGCCATATTACGCGCTTTTGTGAAGGATGGATTAACATTTGACTTGACTTCAATTGGAGAGCTTCGCTTTGCAACACATTGTAACGTTGATCCCGATAACATAATTTATACTAGTGTTACAGAAGAGGCAGAAGAATACATAGAAGTTTTGCGCAGCGGAGTAAGAAAGGTTGTTGTCAGCTCATTCAATGGAATGACGAATCTTAGTAAGGCAGCACACAAAGTGGGTTTGAAACCACAAACTATGATTCGAGTGAATCCAGAAGTAGGAGTTAAGGCAGAAATTCGGGCATCATACAGAAATGGAAAATTTGGCGTTCCGATTAATGGGGGAACGATAGATAGTGCTACTAAATTGGTAAAACACATAATGGATGACAATTTGTTGGAATTCGAGGGATTTCACTTCCACCTGGGATCGCAAATTACAGATTTCTCTTGCTTTACACATGCACTAGATAAAATGGACGTATTCATCACTAGAATCAAAAAGAATTATCCGAATTTTCAAGTTAATACATTAGATATAGGCGGCGGAACCCCTGTATTTTATAATGAACCAGTACCATCACCCCTAAAGATGGCAGATAATCACATAGATAGGCTTAACGAATTGATAGAGAGACATGGTAAATTTGAGTTGATGCTGGAAAGTGGAAGATTCTTAGTAGCTGAATCCTCAATTTTAGTTTCTAGGATAGTAAATATCAAAGAGTACAATGGACACAGGATTGTCATAATAGATGCGGGATATCATCTGTTATTAGATGCTGCTCTTCTAAAACAGGAGTATCCTCAGGAAGTTATACCTACACATCCCATTATGGGAACTGAAGAGAATACGATATCAAAGAATATACATCTAGTCGGTAGGCTATGTGACACATTTGATGTATTTCCTTTGTCGAAAGCTTCTAATCTGAACTATGCAGATATTGGAAAATATTTATCCTTCTACAATGTAGGTGCCTATTCAGTAGTATTCAATATGCCTTTTCATTGTCAAACAAAACCACCGATAGTTATGAAGACTAGCGATGGAGATTTTAAATTGGTTAGAAAGGGTACTTCATACGAACATTTGTTTATCGAGGAAGGTGGCGATATATTCTAGACACCTTCCCCTTTTAAATAGAGTTTATATATTTTTAAGAGATAGGTCTTTCTCTATTTGGCATCACGAGGTGGCAACGATGGATCAAATAATACTAAGAGGAAGATTAGAGCACATGTGTTTGTATTTGGCAAGGTACAGGGAGTCTATTTTAGGCATAATACGCGTATTGTCGCTTCAAGGCACGGGGTAAGCGGATGGGTACGTAACATGAAAGATGGGAGAGTTGAAATTGTTTTAGAAGGCAATGAAGAAGATGTAGGATTGGTCGTAGAATGGTGTTTTACGGGACCACCAAGTGCTAAAGTCTATGATGTAGATGTAAATTACGAAATGTACACAGGGGAGTTTCAGGATTTCATAGTAGCTTATTAGTATTTTAAGCAGGTACGACACTGTCAAACAGGTTATGACATATTGCCAAGATTAGCATTATATTCCCTCTTGTCTTGTCTATCATAAAAATCCTCTTTGCAGTAGTATTCTTCCAAAGCAAGAAAATTGGTCAGTTATTCGTTTATACAAATTTTTTGATCCAAATCGACTTTTATCATTTTTCATCTCAATATTCAATCGCATCTCAATCTTTTCTTAAAAATTTCTATCTTCGGAATCATAAATTCTACCATTTAAAATGTCTCGCATAACTTTGGTAGATATGTTTACGTAGAGGCACACACAATTAGTATGAACATTTCGTGCATCAAACCGAATATATATCTGAACAGTAGACGCGGTATTTGGTAACTCTATTGAATTGAATCCTTATTTCCCTGCTTTAATTTATCAGAGAACGAGACCAACTTTCCATGATCTTCGATTCTGATATTTGTATTGACTCTGACGTTGAGTCCGATAGAGCGCATTAAACTCAATAGCTCACCGCCCGATATTCTATGGCTAATTTCACCTGCTTTAATCAATTCAACAAGTCTATGGATTATTGCCTTAGCTTGGATAGGAAATTGGGCTTCAGCAAGATTTAGAACTTCATCTCCTCTGTCATATAGATAGTCTGACATGATCTCTCTATCAGATTTAGGTTGAAGCGTTTTTTTTTCCTCATCTTTTGCTTTTTGCATCGCAGCAGCATGTTTCCGCATCTCTTTCATTTTTCTAGCCTTTATTAATGCTAAATCAGGATCTTCTTCTGTCATCAGCCTTTTATCACCCCCAACGGGACCATCCTGGCCACTTTAGTGGCTATTCCCAAAGAATGAGATACGTTTACCACAGCATCTACATCTTTGTAGGCATAAGGTGTTTCTTCTACAATTCCTTCCTTTGTTAAGGCCTTTACGTAGACTCCTTTTGATTGTAAGGTCCTTTTGACATCCTCAAGGGAATAGTTCCGTTTTGCGGCAGCTCTTGACATCGTTCTACCAGCGCCATGTGCAGTAGAGCCAAAGCTCAATTCTAGAGACTTCTTGTTCCCTAAGAGGATCCAACTTGCAGTCCCCATTGATCCCGGGATTAATACTGGTTGCCCTATACTACGATATTTATTAGGAATTTCATCCATTCCTTCTGGAAAGGCTCTAGTGGCACCCTTTCTATGAACAACAAGATTATGCTGCGTTTCATTGTTTAGACTATGCCGTTCGACCTTAGCAATATTATGAGATACATCATATACAAGTTTCATATCTAGATCCTGTTCAGTTAATCCAAGTATCTGTTGAAAGGCAATTCTTGTCCAATGTGTTATCATCTGTCTATTACACCAGGCGAAATTCAGGGCACAATACATGGCTTTACGATAACCCTCGCCTTCTGACGAATTGTTAGGAACACACGCCAGTTCTCTATCTGCTAAGTTCATACCATATTTTCGCAGTGCAGTTTCAGAGATTCGTAAGTAGTCACTACATACCTGATGTCCAAAACCTCTAGAACCACAGTGAATTAAGACTGTCAATTGGCCCTCTTCTATTTCCATGGCCTTAGCAGCATTTTCGTCAAAGATTCTCTCGACTTTTTGTATTTCAAGGAAATGATTACCTGAGCCTAGGCTGCCCAATTGAGCAGATCCTCGCTTTCTTGCAGTATCAGATACTGCAGAAGGATCGGCCCCCATCATCTTACCTCCTTCTTCGCATACCTCTGCGTCTTGGTCCCAACCGTACCCGTTAGCAATAGCGTGTTTTACGCCCTCTTCAAGATATTCATCAAGATCTGATTTGGTTAGCCTAAGTGCTCCCTCGCTTCCCAAGCCCGAAGGGATTGATTTAAAGAGTTGATTTACAAGATCTTTTACTCCTTCTTTTAGGTCTGCTTCTCGCAGACTTGTTTTAATCAGCCTAACTCCACAATTAATATCGTACCCGACACCGCCGGGACTTATAACGCCTTCTTCCAAGTCTGTTGCTGCAACGGCACCGACTGGAAAACCGTATCCTTCATGCCCATCTGGAAGGACTACGACATGTTTCATTATGCCTGGTAACGTTGCTACATTTGTTGCCTGCTCAATCGTTCGGTCAACAAGCATTTTAGAAATAAGAGTATCGTTAGCATAGATAGTAACGGGGACTTTCATTCCCTTTGACTCATCCTTCTCCATTCGAAATTCATAGTCGTTAATTTTGGTTATTCTGTGGTTCCCGATTTTTGTTAATAATTCACTCATGGCCTTCTCTAATTTTGTTTCAGCACTTATTATAAGGCTTGCTTAGTTTACCGTATAAAGACATGTTATGGGAAGGTTTGTGATTTAAGAACGTTTATTTTCTCATCTTTAAATCTTCATATTATGCCTATCCTACCAATCGATACTGGACGCTATGGAAGCCCGGAAGTCAGACATATTTTTGAGGAAGAAAATAGGCTCAAGTGCCAATTGGATTTTGAAGCTGCCGTTGCTGCAGCTCAAGGTGAAACTAAAATAATCCCCGCTATTGCCTCCAAGGAGATTGTAACTGCAACAAGATCAGGCAATATTAAGTTAAAAAGAATCAAGGAGTTGGAATCAACTACTGAGCATGATACTGCAGCATTTGTTGAGGCTCTAAGTGAGCAATGCTCTCCGAAGGCCCAGCCGTGGGTCCATTATGGCCTGACAAGCAATGACATTACCGATACAAGCACATCTATACAAATGAAGCAAGTATTTGGCATTATTGAAACCAAAATTTTAGGTTTATCAACGATTCTCATCAGGAGAGCTACCGAATTCCGCACACTCCCAGCAGTAGGAAGGACACACGGTCAGCATTCTAGTATCATCGCATTTGGATTAAAATTTGCTGTTTGGGCTGCAGAAATGGCAAGACATATAGAAAGAATTGAGGAAGGTAAAAAACGCTTTCTCCTCTGCAAGACACTTGGTGTCGTCGGAACGGGTTCATTGATGGGAGAAAAAGCATTGGATGTGCAAAAAAAAGTGGCTGAGCTGACAGGTCTATATCCTGTTGACGCAGCAACACAGATAGTTTCGCGTGAAGGATATGCAGAGATGCAATTTTTGATTGCCCTTATCGGATCTACACTTGACAAAATGGCTATCGAAATTCGAAATCTTCAAAGAACAGAACTGGGTGAGGTTGCAGAGCCATTTAAATTAGGCCAAATAGGGAGCAGCGCTGTTCCTGTTAAACGAAATCCGATTAAAAGTGAAAGGGTGTCATCGCTTGCAAAGCTTTTGCGATCATTAGTCAGTGTGGCAATGGAAAATATTTTGTTGTGGCATGAAAGGGACCTATCTAATTCGGCAAACGAAAGATTTACCCTACCAATGGGTTCGATTCTGTTGGATGAGATGTTAAATTCAATGAAGAAAGTGATTGCAGAACTGGTGATAGACAGTGAGAGAATTCTCTCAAATCTGGAGATGACAAATGGTCAAATCTACGCTGAATTCATCCTGGATGCATTGATTAAGAAGGGTATACCAAGGTTTGAGGCCTATAGAAATATTCAGAGAATCGCGTTTTCAGCTCAGAAAAGTAGAGAGCCTTTCGTCAAATCATTAGCCAGAGATCCCGCTATAGCAAGATATCTCACTATTGACGAATTGAAAGATATATTCAATCCAAAAAATCATCTTTCTGCATCATCAATTATAATAGATAATGTCGAAAAGCAGATCATCCTAACAAAAAAGAAAATTTCAAGATAGAA
Source organism: Candidatus Nitrosopolaris sp. (assembly GCA_036519475.1). Classification (GTDB taxonomy): domain Archaea; phylum Thermoproteota; class Nitrososphaeria; order Nitrososphaerales; family Nitrososphaeraceae; genus DATDLD01. The sequence continues at coordinate 15,911 of DATDLD010000095.1, forward strand.
TCCTGGCAAGTTTCTTATGAATTAACGTTCCATATTGAAGCGCTTTCTTGGGCCTTAGTGCAGATTCTGTTGGAACGCCTACTGCTAATGACACTTGTCTTAAGAGATGTTTTCTTAGCAAATCATCGGAGCCGTTGATATTCTCCATAATAGGGATACTCTGAGCAAAGGTAATAAATTCTCTCGATAGAAATGGGTGTTTGATAAGCACACCGAGCTCTGTTGTGATGACCGCTAATTCTTTCATTAGAATGAATTCATTTGCGATTTTTTCATTCATGAGCTTTATTATGGATCTATCGCCTTGTTCATATACTGACCTATATCTATCGTAACCAAAAAAAAGCTCATCACAGCCGTTTGCGGTTAAAATAGATCTAAAATTATTTTGATGTGCAAGGCAAGCAATATGGAAAAATGCAATACAATTCTCTATGTGAGATACATTAGTACATGCAATTTTATTTTGTACATATTTAAAAGTCTTACAGAGATCTTCTTTGTTCAGTTCATATATCTTATGGTCCATTCTCATTTTTGAGGCAATGAAATGGGAGAATTTAATATCATGGGAGCCCGGAAACCCTATTGTCAATAGAGTAACTGTTCTACCCAGGTTTTGGCATATTTTTGCAAGTAATGAACTATCAACACCCCCTGAAAAAGCAACCCCTAGACAAGGCTCATCACCAATATTTTTTTCCACTTCGTCGAACAATACGGTACTAAGATCAGTCAGCATATGTTGTGTCAAGTTGATGATTCTGTCCTTAAGAATTTGGGTATGTCAGTTAAGCATTTTATTATTTCGATTTCGCTTTAACGATTATGAAGAATCCCATTCTCCCAGTTGTGCTAGCGAATTGGTAGGCTTTGTATTACCAACTTATTGAATAACCAGTATCTTCACGGAATAATGCTAATCGCAATCTTACAAACTCGAATAAACGGTTTATATGTAACATTAATCAATTTTAACCGTTTCAATGGAAAAGGTTGTCTTAGACAGTGATATAAAATACATAGATGATAGGGGAAATCTATTGAAAAGTAGAGCAGAGCTCTCTATTTCTAAATTATTGTCTTTTTTAGGAGAGAATTTTGAGCATGACATAAAAGTGCGGTTTCCAGACAACAGTTACGCTACAGTCGATTTCAAAGTCGGAAACAAATTCATCGAGGTGGTAGATTCTGACAATGATGTTGAGAATTTCAAACGAATATGCAAGGACGCTCCAGAGATCAGTATTATTGCTGTAGGCCACTCGAAGTATGTTACCAAGGTAGATGAATTGGACTCGTTATTTTTCTATAACTCCTATGACAAACAGACTAGTTCCATATTTATAGAGGATCCGTCCCTAGCATTTGATTATGCTCACGTACTGCCCCTCGTCGAAAAATGTTCCGTTTTGCATGGACATACATCTACAGTTATGGTTGAGATAATTGGGACTATGGTAAATAATCTTGTGATGGACTTTGGTCAGGCCAAGAACCTAATTAAGGAAACTTTAATGGCAGTAGACCACAAATTTTTCATTAACAGAAAGTATCTGGATAAAGAAGATGATATGCATTACATCGTATCCTTTGACGGACCTATGGGCCATTTCAATCTACAATTACCTAAGATGACAACTTTTATGCTCTCAGGGGAGGCAACAGTAGAAAACCTTTCTACCGAAATAATCAGATTGCTTGCACCTAAGATGCCCTCAAATGTTGAGGCCATAGGCGTATATATTTACGAAGGGGTAAGCAAAGGTGCGCATATGATATCTAGAATTTATAATGAACACTAATGGAAGAGTCCAAGGCACTCGTAATGCTTTCAGGAGGATTGGATTCCGCCACTTGCCTTTATTGGGCAAAAAAGAACTATTCCGATGTTTCAGCTATTACCTTCAACTATTACGATAGACTAGAAAACGAAAAAAAGGCCACCTCTGAAATAGCTAAAAGAGCAAACGTAAGCTCATTTTTGAGTATAGATATTCCATTTATAAAGGAATCTTCCGACTTTTACAGTAACAAGCCAAACATTCTAGCTTCTGATGGGAGATGGCGTGGGTATGTGCCGGCAAGGAACCTCATTTTCTACTCCATAGCAGCGCACTATTCAGAATTCCTTCAAATCAAATGGATTATAGCAGGACATAACAGTCATGACGGGGCCTTTTTTAAGGATGCTACAAAAGATTACATACATAAGGTAAATTCATTGTTTCAGCAACAATGTCTACTTTGTAACGATACGGCGTACATTATAGTCCTCCCATTAGGCGAGATGGACAGAGTAAGTATAATCAATCTTGCTTTCGAACTTGAGGTACCACTTGAATTGACTTGGAGCTGCCATGATAAAGGAACTAAACATTGTGGACGATGTTATGCGTGTCTACAACGAATCGAGGCCTTCAGTTCGTTAGGGATAAGGGATCCGGTCTTTAGTAGTGACCCTTAGCGGAAGGGATTAGTGGTACTACCGGCTGGTCCAAGTTTGGAGACCTCTTGCCCAGTTAGAACTGATCTTCTTACATGGTTGTTTTGAATATACCTTCGTGTATATGAGGTGCTTCCAAATACAATGCTATTTCATAGATCCGTGTGTCAACACATTCTTCAACTTTATTGATTACTCTGGTGCTTGCTACCGCCATTCCTACTAGTACTCATCCATCCATCCATTCAATCATGCATCTGTCTATTGCCTATCACATGTAGTCAGCCAGTGAACCTCATATTGCGAGAAACACCCCACTATAGTATAAATTCCATCTTAGTATTTCGTTGTATTTGCGTGTGTCGCCCTTACTATTGATCAAATTTAAAGATAAATGAAACAAATCTAATGAATTGACATACCATACCCATGCTTATCTAATCGACGTAATAATGTGATTACAATTATCGCAATATATTTACTACAATTTGGGGCTAGTGGCTATTTGGTTGATTCTTCAAAACAATAGACGATCAGAATAGTAAACAGGATCTTCAGATAGTGCAGAACAGTGTTCTCATTGGGACTAATGCATATCCGTATGCTAAAGTAAACGTTCCAAAGAAACTCGTTCTGTTAAGGAATTTGTACAACTGCACGACTTGATTATAGAGTAATTAAACATCATTAAAGCATGTTTTAACTCCGATAGGTTCAAAGAAACCTGGTATATTTGACTTTTAGTGCTTTATGTATCCCGCGACAATGCATGGTAAAATATAGTTAGTGCGTGTTAGTGTCCTTATTTTTTTGTTCATCAAATATCCTAGTGAAAAAATATCTCAATAATGGAATATAGGATTTTTGCCTATCTACTTACCTTCAGCCGTTGTGTCTATCATGGATTTCAACTTTCTTATTAAATTCGCCATACTTATGGGTTTTATAATGAAATCCTTTACATCGATGGAGGGTAAGACCTTGCTAAATTCTTCCTTGTTTATCTCAAATGCTGTAATGAAGGCTATTTTCATTGATGGATTCTTTTCTTTTATACGTCTGTATAGCTCAAAGCCGTTCATTTTTGGCATTCTTATATCCGTAAGTACAAGGTCATAATAGTTAGAAGGATGATGTTCAATAGCATCTAAGGCAAGTTCGCTACTAGAGAATGCATCCACTAGAAAATTAGTTTCATAATTATTGTTATTTCTACCTGATTCCAAATCTCTTTTGATGACGCGCAATATATCTTTCTCGTCATCAACAACCATGATTCTAGGAGGAGAATCTCGTTGAGAATTGTTGATCATAACTCCTCACAATTATTACTAACGTAGAAGACCTATAAATTTGCATGCGTATATTATTGCTATAGTTGTTCCAAAGCAGATCATAGCTTTCCATGGCATAGCTGGCAATTTTGGTGCGCGCAGTTTTATTTGATGGTTATCAATAATGCTTGTAATATAGTCTCTAAGTTTTGCGTTCCAAATTCGATACTCTATACTGTGTCTCTTAAGGATAGACTCCAATTCATATATTACTGGTGCTCTAACAGACCTAATATGCTGGACATATTTCCTTGAGATCTCAACCTCTGCCTGAAGGGCGATAAGACCCTGTTGTTGAATGTCCAAGAGCCGGACATGCATCTCCCACGGCTTACGGAGTTTCTTTGCAAAGCCGCTTCCTATCTGGTAGGCTTTCTTATTCTCAAACTTAACCCGCCTAAATCCCTCTAATATTAAGGCATTTATTATTTCATCTTTTTTTATTTTTACCATCAAACTTAAGTGATCGAGCTCGATTTCTTCATGGCGTATCAAATCCTGTAAGCCCTTAACCACACTTATTCGTCTTGGGTAGCTTGTCAGAAATTCCGACATGTACTTGGCTACCGATCTTGAATACTATGGCATATTAAAACTCTGCCTTACATAAATTGATTATAGGACAAAACTCTTTGAACCTTTCAGCTCACGTATATAAATGTCCTCTCTTGAGTCCACTGCAATATCGTGCCATGTAAGTCTTCTCTCGGTACTTATTACTTTTAAACCCCGTATAGCTGCTGCAGGTTGTGCTTCGTTACTTTCGCCCATGACAGCTACTCCGATTGTTGCTAGGCTATCGGCAACTGCCTTGAATGTAACCTTCAAAACATTTCCAAATAAATCCTTCTTTCCCCTTTGATCTTCGACAGGTTCAAATCCAGATACGGCTATTGCAACCCCTGTAGTTCCAATTCGCGTAGGCATTAAACGGCTATCTGCTATGACAATTCCAACCTTAATACTCGCGTCAATGAAGAATTTTGTTCTTATTTTGAGGGCAGAGATAAAGGGCTGACGAGGGTACAGTACTGCAAAGCCATCAGGCACATTTGATCTGTCAATCCCGGCGTTGGGCGCTATAATACCATCTCTAACAGAAAGGATGTATCCGGGTATCCCTCTAAAGATATAATCAGATTCTCGCAATATCAACTCTGCCATTTTTGCACTTAGGCAATATTTGGAGGCAAACAATCTAGCTTTTGTGCTTACTCTTATTTTGCTTAGTGATACTACTGCGCCCTCTCCCATAGAAACATACTTGCTTGATATTACTAGGATATCATTGTCTTTGAATCTAAAACTTGACCTCTTAAAAGATTCATAAACATCAAACTTTGCTTTTTTTACAGGCACTGAAATAGGTAGGACTTCCACATCATTGATGATTAAATCTCCTCCTTTTTTGGCTTACTAGCACCGCATAAGGTTTTAATGAGTCGTTAGGCCAAAATCATAATATAGTGATAACGTATTGGGCATGACAACTACAGAGAAAATTCTTGCTCGAGGTTCAGGCAAATCTGAGGTGGATCCCGGCGACGTAATTTTTGTGAAGGTGGACAAACTAATGATGCATGATGTTTCAGGTCCTGGAGTAATCAAAGTTTTCAACGAGTTAGAAAGAAACGGTGGTAAAAATCTTGAACGGATCTGGGATCCGGACAGAGTCTGGGTTACAGAAGACCACTTTGTTCCTGCTGCCGACAGAGTTTCTGCTGAAAACGTAAACGCATTGGCAAATTGGACAAAAAAGTTTGGTATAAAGAAGCATTTTAAGTACGGCATGGGGCAGTACGGTATCTGTCATACTTTATCCCATGAGGAAGCGTTGGTTTTGCCCGGTGAAGTTTACGTTGGCGGCGATTCGCATACTAATACTACGGGAGCCATGGGAGCGTTTGCTACTGGACTGGGACACACAGATATTGCGTATGTACTGACTACGGGAGACATATGGTTTAAAGTACCCGAAACAATGTTATTCAGGTTAAGCGGAAAAAAGCCAAAAAATGTAATGGCCAAAGACATAATTTTGAAGATCATCGGTGACATCGGAACCGATGGTGCAAACTATCAGTGTATGCAGTTTTCTGGAGATATTATAAAGCAGCTCTCGATGGAAGAGCGACTAACCCTAACGAATATGACTACTGAATCGGGAGCCAAGAATGGGATCATTGAGCCAGATGGCATTACTGACGCGTACTTACGCGATAGAACTAGCACTAAATATTATTCTGTTTTTGGAGACAAAGACGCGGATTATGCTGATGTATTCACTTACGAGGTTGAGAAGCTAGAACCCATTGTAGCTAAGCCATTTTCACCAAGCAACATTGCAACAGCCAGAGAATTACAAAACGTAGAAATAAACCACGCCTATATTGGCTCGTGCACAGGTGCAAAGCTTGAAGATCTTAGAGCTGCTGCTCAAGTATTAAAGGGCAGTAAAGTAAAAATACGAACGGAGGTAGTCCCTGCTGCACAATCAATTTACATTAAGGCGATAAAAGAGGGTTTGGTAGAGATATTTTTGGAAGCAGGTGCAGTGATTGGACCTCCTACCTGCGGGGCCTGTTGTGGAGCTCATATGGGAGTGCTAGGGAAGGAGGACATTTGTGTAAGTACAACAAATAGAAACTTTCCAGGGAGAATGGGACACCTAGAAGCCAAAACGTATCTTGCATCCCCATTAGTAGCAGCAGCGTCTGCCCTAACAGGAAGGATTACGGATCCAGGGGATGTAATGAATTGAAGGCAATTAGAGGTAAGGTTCACAAGTATGCCAGGGCAAATATTGATACTGACGTTATAATTCCCGGGCCGTATCTCAAGGTACATGATCACAAAGAATTGGCAAAGCATGCGATGGAAGGAATAGATCCTGAGTTTCCTGCAAAGGTGTCAAAAGGTGATTTTTTGGTATGTGGTAGAAACTTTGGGTGTGGTTCAAGCAGGGAACACGCACCTATCGCTCTTTCGCAGACGGGGATCTACGCTATCCTTGCTCCATCATTTGCAAGAATATTTTATAGAAACTCAGTTGATGGAGGATATCTACTTCCGATAGAAATAGAAGAATCAGTCTTGGAAAAAATTTTGGATAAAGATGAACTCGAACTCGACTTTTACCAAAACAAAATTATCAATTTGACCAGGAGTAATGAAAGCTATCCTATAAAGCCCTTTTCTGATCTAATTGCAAAAATAGTTAACGCGGGAGGATTAATGAACTATAAAAGGTGACT
>DATDLD010000096.1:0-3523 GCA_036519475.1 Candidatus Nitrosopolaris sp.
TCTCTTACTTTATCTTCTAGCTTAGAAAAAACAAGTCTGTCAAATAAAAGACCAATTGCAAAAATAGTTATCATTGATGCAATTATCTGATCCATAAGCTGGAATTCTCTACCAACAAGTAAGATATGACCAAGCCCCACAGATGCAGCTATTAATATCTCAGCTCCTATTAACGCGTGCCATGCAAAAGACCATGCCTGTTTTATTCCTACAATCAAAGAGGGAGTTGCAGCAGGTATCATCACATACCTAAAAAGTGACAATCCTCTTGCACCCATGTTTCTAGCGGCACGAATGTAAATTGGCGGTATGTTGTTAATCCCGCTGTAAGTAGATATCATGACTGAGAAGACTGAACTCATAACTACCACGAATAGAATGCCAAAATCGTTAAGACCAATTAACAAGATTGCAAACGGCACCCATGCCACACTTGGAAAAGATTGCAAACCTACCGCAAATGAGCTCATCGTTTTTCCAAAGCCTGTAAACTTTACCATTGCTAGGCCAATTCCTACCCCAATGGTAATTGAAATTGCAAATCCTATTGCAAGACGCCACATTGTCATTCCAATACTTGTAATTAATGTAATATTTTGAATCAGTTGCACAAAAGATTCAGCAACCATAGCTGGCGACGGCATAGATACCTTGGGCCATATACCAAGGGTAAATACTAGCTGCCATATCCCGACAAACGCTGCTAGAAATAGTACTATGTTGGCTACATCATTAAGGTCAACTGTCCTTTTCCCTTTTCCCTTTCTGTCCTCTTCAATGGAATACTGTGGCTCCAAGTCTACCTCCCTCTTTTTCATCAAATAATATATCCTCGGACTCTTCTCTAATCTCCATTCCGACAGTGTTCCATGTTTACAAATTCGCCGTCTTTAACATCGATATTTAAGTCGTCCAAAACGACATAGCTTTCACTTCCACAGTAACCTTTTGAAACATTAAGTTGTACTTTTTTTAACTTTGTTTTTTGTGATAGCGTGAACATTCGTGATGTGCTTTCGAAAGTATTTACAATATATAATGTACTTCAAACATGCAATTAAAGATAAAATGATGCAAATTTGGCGCATTTTTGTTAATAATAAATTACATTCTTGTACTTTCACGATAGACCACATGTATAGATAGAAAATTTTCTTAATTAGTACTAGAGATTTATCTACAATGTAAGCCAAACCTTCTCCACTAGGGCTTTCTTTCTATATTTTTCCTTTTGCTAGTTCATGGACCACCATTATTGATGTTACAATGCCAAAAACTGCGCATATTAAATTATTACATATACAAGATGTAAGTTATGACAAATGCGTATATACACGAACTTTGCGTAATTGTAATCAGTAATATATATAGCTAAATGTTTTGTCAAGTAGTGGATGCAAAGTTAAAACTGGGAATAGCTACAGTTATAATTGCAGCGGTAATTATTAGTTCGTTATTCTATAATACATTATCTAAAGTAAGCTCTAATGGTTCTAATAATAAAAATAACGATACCATTATATCATCAAAGGTCATAAGAATTGGATATTTTCCTAATCTAAATCACGCTCAAGCTGTTATCGGAGTTGGAAGCGGAGATTTCCAAAAAGAATTAAGTAAGGATGGTATCAAAATTGAAACATTTGTATTTAACGCAGGGCCTTCAGCCATAGAGGCATTATTTGCAAATCAGATAGACATAGCATATGTTGGACCAAATCCTGCAATCAATGGTTATATAGCATCAAACGGTCAGGATCTAAAAATAATTGCTGGAGCAGCTAGTGGGGGAGCAGTTTTTGTAGTTAGAAATGATGCTGGAATTAATTCGCCTAAAGATTTTGCGAATAAGAAATTTGCTTCACCTCAACTTGGTAATACTCAGGATGTAGCACTAAGGAAATATTTGTTGGATAATGGATATAAAACAGTAGAGAATGGTGGAAATGTCACAGTAGTACCTGTAGCTAATTCTGATATTCTTACCTTAATGTTAAAGAAAGAAATTGATGGTGCTTGGGTCCCTGAACCATGGGGTGCAAAGTTAGTAAAGGAAGGAAATGGAAGAATTTTCTTAGATGAAAGAAGTTTATGGCCAGGTGGTAAATTTGTAACAGCTAACATAATTGCTAAAACAGATTATCTTAAAAATAACCCAGACGTAATTAAAAAGCTACTAACAGCCCATGTTAATGAAACAACATGGATTAATGACCATAAAGAAGAAGCTATTAAGTCATTTAATACTGAACTCAAGAAGCTGACAGGTAAAACTATTGCAGAAGATGAATTAAGAGATGCATTTTCGAGGTTAGTATTCACATACGATCCGATTAGACAATCACTCTTCAAGTTAGCAGATAATGCATATGACCTAGGATTCTTAGCTAAAGGAAAGAAGCCGGATATCTCCGAAATATATGATTTAGGTGTTTTAAATAATGTACTTAAAGAAAAGGGTCTAGATAGAATAGCATAAAGAAAGAATTTACTGCCTATAGAATAAAATATTTGTATTATAATAATTGCACAACCTTACATCGAGCAGAGTTATTCATTGTTGCGCGTCTATTTGCAAGATAGGCAAGTATTTACTCTGGATACGATTATACTTATATCGTATCAATCCGGTCTAATAAAGTAGAATTATTATTTTGAGAAAGTGAAGAAGTCAAGTATATTGTAAAGTGTAAACTGGCGAGCATAAGATACTGAACATAGAGCAGTACCGGATGCAGATTGTAGCAAAATTGTTAGAGACTAGCAAAGAATGTGATCTTATTCCTATGCTCATAAGGGCAAAGACTATAATGGAGGCTTCAATACCTACATGAGTTATCTAAAGCTCGATAGTTTTGTACATTTAAAAACATCTCTTGTGTAGATTTCGTAATGGAATGGGGGAGAGAGAAGACATATGTCTACGAACTACCAGTATGACAAACTATGTGATAGTATATTCGCTCTTAATACCAGCATAAGGTTCGTTGGTGTCATTGACGTAATGGGAAAGCTCATAGCCGGCGGAATGAGGCATGGTTTAAACTCAATGGAAGACAAAAGTGATACTTCAAAACTATACTTAGAATTCGCCTTTAGAAATGTATTAAGTCAAGATTTTGATAATGACTTCGGTAAAGTCATTTATACTATGACAGAAAGAGAAAAAATAAAACTTGCTTCATTTCCATTAGATAAGCACGTATTGAGAGTTTCTATGGAGAAAAAAGAACCTCTTCATAATGAAATAATTAAGAATATACTGAAACTAATTAGCGACATTCAGAGATAAGACTATAATTAGTAATCAGTTTGGCTCGATCTATTGTACATCCCTATTGACAAATGAGGTATTCACTAAGAAAAAGGGTTTTCGCCAGACTGCATTTCAGGCTTGTGTTAACGAAGATGCTATATGCCAAATACAGGGAAACGATAACGCAGCAAATGTCACAGGCTTTCAACCATAGAAATCACAAAAGAGGACCTAAATAGATAATAAGGATAATAAGACTAATAATAT
>DATDLD010000097.1:0-2416 GCA_036519475.1 Candidatus Nitrosopolaris sp.
GGCTCGACCAATTGGTGTTTTACTTACCGAAGATGAGGAAGGCCAAGATTCTAAAATTATTGCGGTACCTCTTGCGAGAATCGATCCAAGCTATTCAGCAATTACAGATACTCATAGTATTCCAGAATATACACAGTCACAGATTGAGCATTTTTTTGAACACTATAAGGAATTGGAAAAGGGAAAATTCGTAAAGGTGTTAGGATGGGAAGGAAAAGAAGTCGCGAAGCGCAAGATTTCCGATGCAGTATTGAGATTCAGTAGAAATCATGAACTAGATGATAGAGGTATCAATATCGGATCATCAAGCACAAGCTAAATGAATACTTGTAGGACCAAAGGATATATTTTATATTGGTAGCTTGAGTCGGTTTCGCAATCGCTATTAAATTAGCACCTAATCCAAACATAGCTTTGGTTTGTGACACCATAGTCGAAGGGAATTTGCTTGTAAAAGAATCAGAACTCGAACCAAAGTTATTTATTCAGAGTGATTTCTACTTACTTTAGGACAGGAATAAATGAGAAGAAAGGTCCAAAAATGATAAAGAATAATTTTGGGTCTTCATTTTATCTCAATATGGTAAAGGATTTAGAACTAGCAATGTCGTCTGCTCAATTTATTGGTGCATCTTTACCACTGACTGCACTCGCCCGACAAATCTACAGGGCAACAAATAATAGCGGATTTTCTGAACAAGATTATATAACTATATCTGCGCTCATTGAAAGGATAAAGGAAAAAATTAGATGAGATTAAATATTCTGAATGAACTAAAGCTTGAGAGTTTCAGAGTTTTTGCCTCTCTTCCAGATATGGGCAAGGTAGGAGGATTAGTTTCGTCCTATTTAGCCCAGAATTTGAAAACACAAAAAGTCGCAGATATAATTTCAAGAGAGAAACCATGGGTAACATATTCAGATGGGATAGTAAGAAGCGTAATTGAGACCTATCAAATCTATTATAGTGAATCTTACGAATTGTTGATCTTTACTGGGGACTCTCAGCCACAAGAACCTTCTGAACTATATCAGTTATGTAATACTTTACTGGACTATGCTCAAACTGTAGGTCAAATCAATCGCTTGTACAGTGCAGGCGGTTATCTGCGGGAACAACTGACAGGTTCACCACAAGTTTGTGGGGTAGTAAGCAAACCGGAATTAAAAAAAGTATTAGATGAGGCGCGAATTCAGGTAATAGGAAACGAGATTAATAGCATAACTTGGTTTAACGGATTAATTCTAGGCCTAGCCGCAGATAGAACAATTGATGCGTTAGGATTATTTGGCGAAATAGCCGATACAACAATTCCTCAGCCATTGGCCGCAAAAAGTATAATTAAGGCATTTGCAAGCATAGAAAATATAAGTCTTCATACGAAAAAACTTGATAGACAATATGAAGCAATTTTAGAAGAAATCCAGAAACAAAAGTCATCCTCAAATTTCCCATAAGCGGTTAATGGGAGGTCCTTGTGTAAGAAATTATTTCTCTATGCTTCTAGAGATGAGTTTCCACGTTGCGAATGTGCATTTCACGCTGGCACAGTCCTAGTGAATGAAAAGGGATTATGCCTTGAATATCAGAATTAATATACGCAATTTCCTGAAACCGAATAAATCTACGCAACCTAGAGAAGCAAAAAGGCAATTATCTGACGAACCTAAATAGTGAGTTGATAGCGAAAGATCCAATCCGACGAGGACGCTTCAGTACCTTCGAACAGGCTCATACAAGGGGATCGACTTAAAAGCATTAACTTTCTAAAAAGTAATACATCTAAGGTGTAAGTGCTATGCGGGTATTTTTCTTCAATAGATTAAAAAAATAAGAAGAGTTATCTTTAGCCCTGACGCTCTGATACGGTGCGACCCCCTTCGATATGAAGTCTGCATAAACGTGGGCTAGGACAAGACCTTGTGTCTTTTTCACCTGCACATGCTACTGCTTGGGCTGCAGGGAGCAGCAATGCTCAACGCTGTTACAGCTACTCCTGCTGTTAAGACAAAGGCAGCAACTAACATCAATGCTGTTTTTTGTTCCAATGCCTTGAGTATACATACAGTGGGTATTAAGCATCATATCCGACGAAAGTATACAGCCTTTCTTCTAACTTCTATCCGACGACAAGGTGACAGAACCTTCGAACATAAAAGTTAAATAATAGATTTCTAAAGTCTAGATTAGTATGAATAAGCCCATTGCAATGAGCATTGCAGCATTAGTCATCGTTATAGGATTCACGCTTGGCTTACCAGCTGTCCAGATGGTCAACGCACAATACGTCGGTGGAGGTGGAGCCACTGGAGGAAATATTGAAGAGCAACTAAAGCTGGCTAGAGAGAAAATTCAAAACGCACAGCAGGCAGGCGCTTATGGCTCTGGAACCCCTATGTTCGGTACCAACATCAA
>DATDLD010000098.1:0-49124 GCA_036519475.1 Candidatus Nitrosopolaris sp.
ATGTCAAAGATGTGGCACACGTACACAAGTCTGGAATACATTTTTTCTAAGATGTTCTAGATGTGCGTTACTACATGTAATAAAGATCCTGGAGATTAAGGCCTAATGTCAAACATTTGTTCGACATGTCAGGCTACTATCTCATGGGATAGGAAGCAGAGAGATAAGCTTGGTACGAATAGACCTCTTAATGTCGATGGAACTATTCATACACATGGCAACAAGGAGTTCAAATTCACTCCTACTGAATCTAATAACTCTAAACCATATGTGGATCCAGAGTTAACGCTACTGAAACAGATAGCTCAATCACTGCAAGCACTAATCGCATTGAAGGAATTGAAATGAGTAGTTCATTCACAGACCTGCAAATCGCTTAGTACAGCAATGGAAGGAAGGTAAGCCGTAAGAAGCTACAGCGAATTCTTAGGGAAATGGAGAGGAAAGGACTCATAACAAAAGGAGAAACGATATAAAATGATATACAATAGTATCAAACAATATGCGATATATTACAAATCTATCTACTATATACCTATGTAATCATATACTTATGTAGGTAAATATGTAAAATACACAAAGGTTTTAAGTCATCCTCTCATATAACAGGTTGAATACTAAAATGACATTAAGGTCAAAAAATCTCACATTGATAGCAATCACGTACGAGAACAAGCAGAGATTAAGAGTGCTTGGAGTCGCCGGCATGAGCTATAACGACGTACTGAGTGAATTGCTCCAACAAAATGATGCAAACAAAAGTAAGCTGATAGGTACTCCAGAACTTGGAGGCTCTAAGTACCTATCAGCGGGCGTCGGTAGCAAAACTTCCCCATCAGGAGACCGTTCTGCAAAATGAAGCTAGACGTCTATACAGATAAACGTTTAGCCGTCGATACCGCTGAAACTATCGCGGAAGCCAGAGCACTCATTCAAATTTTGTACAATAAAATTCAAAATTGTCCAAATTGTAAAAAAACCATTAATATAAGCGGTGGTTTGGGATCCAACCAGACCACCAGCAGACAACAACCCACCCGCACCAACAGGAGGATTATCAATGTCAATACACTACACTCAGAATAAAAAAGTTTGTGATGGTGGCTGTACAATTGAGCGAACCGTAGACGATCTATATATTTGTCTAGAGAACGCTAGAGACAATAAATATGAAAAGGAAGCCCGTAATCTAATCTATCGAATTCCAGTTCATAAGCCCACACCCGTCTTTAAAATTGGGATCTCAGACATTAACAGGCAAGTCAAAAAAGAATTAGATGATAGGTGGACTAATAGAAAGACAATTGATTATATTCTAAAGGAAGCAGTTGGAAGGATCTTTGGCAATATAGACGAACGATATTTCCTATTATCTGTTAAGCGATTGTTGCAAGTGAGGTTGATCTAGCTAGTTGGTCATACCATATGAGACTGGATATAACAACTTACCATCTAACATAAACGATGAAGAGGAACGCCATTATAATGATGGTACTGGAAATGATAAAGGTAAAAAACAACAACAACAAACCAAATCAGAAAAGAAGAAAGAAAAATTTGAGCTTCCAACCTACAAATATTCTAAGATGGGCAAAGGAGACCTATATGAGTCTATAATACTTGGCGGGGTTCCTGCCTTTGTAAGTTATGATGAAAGAAATGGTAAGCTTAATCCAGTGTCAAATATTGAAGAGGCAACACGTATTCTTGTACCTCCAAGTCCCGAAGAATATCCATACATGCCTTACGAGTTCGGTAGTGAGAAGGAACTCGATGACTATGTAAAACTAGCCAAGGAAAAGTCAATAGACCTACTTTACAAACAAGCACTATCATTTGTCAAAACATACAACGACCAGGACGAATACAAACAGATCCTCATAGCAACAGATTTAGTCTGGTCTTATTTCCAGGATAAATTTAGTACTACACATTATGAAGGTGTTACTGGTGATGTCGGTAGTGGCAAAAGTACTGTAGGAGGACTCTTTGAAGCAATTGGATATAGATGTGTTAATACTACAAATCCAAGTGCACCAAATGTTTTCAGGATGTTAGGAATGGTAGAACCAGGTCAGTGCACCTTGATACTAGACGAGTCAGATATGATAGACGAGGACCCTATGATGATGTCTATTCTAAAGACAGGTTATGACCTTCTAAAGCGAGTACCAAAAACTAATCTAAACTCATGGAAACAGGAATACTTTTTTACATATTGTCTCAAAATAATAATAGCAGAACGTTCACTTAATCAACTTAAAGCTAGAGGGGTAAACGATAGGATTTTAGCATATACTGCTTATGTAGGTGATCCAGAAGGCGATATTAAGGAAGTCATGACACCGCAGGGAGACCCATATCGTCAGAGGGAATTAGATAGACTAATACAATTTAGAAAGTTAATGCTAGTCTATAGGCTAGTGCATTTCAATGACGCTATTACTGACATAGACATAGGTGTTAAAGGAAGGAATAAGGAGCTATGCAAACCATACATTAAGCTTTTTTATAATACAAATGTCCAGAAAGAGGTTGAACAGACATTACAAAAATTCCTTGATATAAAGAATAATAGAAAGTCTACAAGTCTAGAATATGCACTTCTTCCTATAATTACTGAGTTAATAAACAAAGAAAGAACAAATATTATTCTTGTATCTAGAGTCTGGCAGAATATAACAGCAACATTAGACGGTCAGTCAGCCTATGACAAACCAGATGAAGAGTACCACTCTACAGATCATGGAACATTATACAGGAAAACAATTACAAAGATAATATGTGACAAGTTCGGTGCTGAACCAAAACGTGAAGCACATACAGGTAAAAGGCAGTTAGTATTCAATCTCGATAAACTACGAAAGATACAGAAATTCTATGATACTGAGATTAAGATAAAGACTAGCCTAAGGTTTAAGCCGGGTGACAACGGTGACAACGGTGACAACACTACAGGAACGCCTACCACTTCCAGAGAAGAAAATAAGACTGATATCTTCCAAAATTTACAAGAAAGACAATTAAATATTGAAGAAACATTAGCAAACAAGCCTCTTGACGGCCATAAAGAGGGGTATGGCAGTCTTCTAGCGTTGTCACCCATGTCACCCATGTCACCCTCTATGTCTCAAGGATTTCCTTATCCATTTCCGCAAACTACAACAAAGGGCTTCAAGATGTTAGATTCATCCAATGCTAGGGTTCTCAAATACGACAAATCAATGGACCTAGAAAATGATAATAATTTAGTCTACATAGGACGTGGCTCTAACAGACTAAGTCTAAAACCCTCTAAATGGGGTAATGAATACATAGAAGGCAGCGACGGAACTAGGGAAGAAGTAATTAGCAAACATAAGGTTTGGCTATGGAATGACCCTAAAGGTAAGGAAGTATTTCGCGATGTATTCGCTGAATTACCTAGTAAGAATCTGGTTTGTCATTGCGCTCCTAACCCCTGTCATGGTGACATACTTCTAAGACTGGCCAATTCAAAATATGTGTGCTATTATTGTATGGATTGTCAGACGGATAGCGAACATGAGTATCATAGCCATAAGGTTCGAAAACATCCAGATAAACCAGCTTATCCTACTAAAGCAGACTTAGAGAAATTTGGGCTAACACCACAAGGGAAGAGTTGGGAGATAGATATAGCATAAAAATGACAACCTGCTGCAGACTGTGCTATCAAGAGATCACATTTCACAAGAACATGAAGAGCGAACGTATCTTTAGTCTATAGAACCTATACTAAAAGTAGAAATATTACATTGAATCGATCTATTCTATAATGGGAACGAAGACGATTCGAACGATACGAGTTGCTTTGATTCTTGTAGCCACACTGACAATAAGTTCAGGACTTGCAGTTTTAATGCCGGTTAGAGCGAACCTCGCTGAGGCCCAGGCATCATCAGTCAAAGAGATTAGTGCGCCCGGTCTAAACCCAAATGAATACTACATTTTTACACAAGAATTAAGTGCAGATGAATCTAAAGTGGGTGTTCCAGTTGCGGTGTACACACTAACAAATATTATGGTACACAAGGGAGACAATGTTACAATTCATTTCCATAATACTGCAGATGAAGCTAAAGACAGACACACCTTCAGTATGCAATCGCCGTACAAGATGGATCATGATCTTGCTGGTGGACAGAATGCAACATTTAGTTTCAAGGCTGATACGGTTGGTGGTTTCACATACTATTGTAGATATGATCTGCCGAGTATGATAGGTCACTTGGAAGTGCTGCCGTAAAATCTCTACATTTGCGGTTTTACTTAACTTAGCGCTAGATACGACTATCTAAAAAGCTAAGAACGAGTGAGTAGCACTATAATATCATATAAAGTCCTTGAGTAAGCAAAAACAAACCATTAGAGAACGTAACCTAGACTGGCGTCGTCAGAAGGTTCTTGAACTAACAGCACAAGGGAACAATCAGCCAGAGATTAGTAAGATAATGCAGCTTAGTCAACAGACTATCAGCAGAGACCAGGCCTACCTACGACAACAAGCCAAAGACAACATCAAGAGATACATAGACGAACGCGTACCGCATGAGTATGAGAAATGTATGATAGGCCTTGAACTAATCCTTATGCAGAGTTGGAACATAGTTAACAGCACATCAGATAGTAGGCTTAAGCTGCAGGCGCTTAGCTTAATCGATTCTTGTATAAATCATAAGTGCGACCTACTTGACAATGCGACTGTAATAGACAGCGCTATCAAGTTCGTAGAGAGTAGGACAAAGGCCCGCATCATGCTGCATGCCAATGAACAACCTGAACCATCTACAAAGATCATTAGTGATCTTGAAACAAAGATCATAGACAGTACAGTGCAAACAGAGCTAGACGATAGCCCATCTGTCACTAACTCAGTCTTTTGAGAGGTCTAGAGGGTAAATCAGTGTTCGATCATCTAAAGCAGCGGATCAATCCTGTTCTACTATCACAACCACAGCAAACAGAGCTATTCGCTAGACTTCAGAACAAACCCTTCTGGATATGGAATGAACAGGAACATAGGCTTGCAAGCAATCTTGCAAAGGGACACTGCTGCTTTAACCACATCATCGGTTTACCACAAAAGAATAACAAGCCTATGAAACTATTCGACTATGAGCAGCTAATCTATAACACACTAGAACAGTTCAAACACCTCTACATCCTAAAGGCCACAGGACTAGGCATCACTGAGTTCATGCTAAGATACATAGTCCATCGCTGCCTTGTCAATGAAGAATGGAAAGGTAGACAAGTACCTTTGATAGTAGGACCCAACCTTGACTTAGCACGCAAACTAATCCAGAGATTGAAAGGATTGTTCGAACCACACGATATCTATTTCGAAGACAAGCAAACATTTCTAGACTTAAATGGAGTAGCCATTGAAGCCTTCCCATCTAATCACTTAGCCAGCTTTAGAAGTCTAGAGAGTCCTGCCTTCATACTACTAGACGAATCTGATTACTTCAATGCCAATGAAGCAGCTGAAGTCAGAGCAACAAGTGAGAGATACATCGGAAAGTCAGACCCGTATATAGTAATGGTCAGTACTCCAAATGTACCACAAGGACTTATGGAATCCATAGCACAGGAGCCAGAGGAGACTTGCATCTACAAACGTTTGTTCTTAGATTACACTTATGACTTAAATAAAATGTATAAGACAGAAGAGATAGAGCAAGCAAAGTTATCACCTTCCTTTTTAAGAGAATATAATCTCAAATACTTAGGAGAGATAGGCAACGCCTTCCATATTCAAGATATCGAAGCAGCTATTACAGATTCGTACGAGTATGATGATCCGAATAGTTATTCACAAGGAGTATGGAAGAGCATTGGCATCGACCCCGGATTTGGTTCTAGTCGTTTTGCTATCTGTATCACACGTTACGTTGACAGCCAGATCCAGGTGATAGCGGCTAAACAATTCGATAGACCAATGCAGACAGACATGATTGACCTTATCGTTGAACTGTTACGAGTACACCCTCTAAGTAGGGTATTCATAGATAGCAGCGCAGCAGGCCTTATTCAAGAATTAAAGTACAAAGTAAATGATTGGGATTATCGCAGCTATGCACAAGACGACGACAGATTTATCGTTGACATTAATCAAAGGTTCGACGATTCAATCAAAATAAATCCTGTCATATTTCAGAAGACTCATAAACAAATGCTAGAGCATCTAAATTCTTTATTGGTATCAAAGCAGCTTAAGATACATCCAGACTTTACAGACTTAATCGTATCACTAAGGACGGCAACAGTGGATACAGCTTGGGACCTGAACAAGCAGCAGTCACAGCAAAACGATATACTTGACGCACTAAGATTAAGCTGCATGGAGTACAGTAGAGCATGAGTTTTTCACTCTCAGATAATGAAAAACTAGGAGGTACAAACAACCATGACTTTCACAGTCAAAGACACACTACCACCTAAGAAAAGAAAGGAAGAGTTTACATCGTCACCCGGTCCAGCAGCATATACAGTTAGAAAGGTACCTGCAGAGAAACCTATCGTATCAACGTATGACCCTGAAACAGGCGTACCATTACAGCAGGACATAACACATGATGACTTAGAAAGTAAACCCTTCGTACCTCGACGCAATAGACTAACCAAGCCATTCGCCAAATCAATAACATCAGAAACAGAGTTAGAAGATATCGCCAAAAGAGATGATGAAGTCTTTAGGGGAAGCAGCCAACAAGCATTATATCATGATATGATTCGACACCAGCAAGAAATGAAAGAAGAAGAAGAGCAGAGAAGCCATATGCCAAATACTAACAACGAACTAAGTCATGAATCAGACATTGAAAAAGATAGAATCCATGAACGTCGCAGGAAAGGATTAGACTAAATTCGCAATCGCCGTTTTATCAAAGAATAGCCAACGAAGCAGTACATAAATTAGGACATGCTTTTGGGTTGAATCATTGTGAAAATATTAAATGTGTAATGCATTTTAGCAACTCCTTGTCTGATATCTAGATCCATGTCAGACGATATCCAGGCTTGTTGGAATGGATCTACATAAGAAGTATCTGCAAATAGCTTTAATGAAAAAATATGGAAGGATTGTTGTTGTTATTGTTATTGTTGTTTATGATATTGTTTTTATTATCTTATCGAGAAGTTGTAGCGTTTTGCATAGCTCCGGCTACTTTTTGTAGAAGAAGGATCTTACCATGCGCAATTAATACATCTTGCAATTCCAATACGCCAATTAGTGTCTTAAGAGTCTGCGGTACATCCAACGATTGTACCTTATCCAACACTGCAGCAAGTTCGGGATGTTCTGACCTCATTTGATCTATTTTCGCCTTAATCATATCTCTTGGCATCATTCCTCCCGGTAGTGACATTGTGGCGTTTTGTGCTGCTGCATATCTCAAAGGCATTACAGCTACTGTAGCCAACAATACTGCTGCTAAGGCCATGCCTGCAAATCCAAACTTCATTTGTTTGCTCATTGTCAACTGAACGAAGTGAAAGTATATAAGATTTCCCCTTAGCTTTGTTAAGTAAGATTTTTAAATAATAAATCATACAACCATTCCTTTCTTCTTAGGTTCTTCATTCCATTGACTAAACCTTGCAGTACTCCGGCTAATGTCGCTGTCGTATCTCTTCCTGACTTTTGATATAACTATTCTATCCACGCGTTTGTTCACCATGCTATTATGCTTAAGATATTCGTCAAGTAAGGAGAGATTTGATTTTCTTAAATTAACTGAAATTAAATCAATCATTCTTTAAACTTACTCTTCTGTCTGTCCGTTAACCAGAAGCCTAGCTATATTATTATAGTTCATGTTAAACTAAAAATATGCAAAAATATGCACATTTTGTAGAAGTTCTTATACTGCGATAAAGCTAAATTGCAAACTAACGTTGTACCGACATGATGCCTATAGAAGAGGTTATGGAGGCCATTATAAAGAATAGGAAGCCAACCACCACCAGCGTAGTAGCAGCAGCAACCAAAGCAGCAGACGAAGGGGTAGATGCATACCTAAAAGAACAGGATCAGCAAATGGTTCGCAGATGGAAAGAGACAGGACTATATGATAGACTAAACAAGAAACCAGATACAAAGGTCTCTACCATATTAAAGTTCGTGGAGGGAGGGGGAGGACTATGAGTAAGACTAAGAGAGTAACAGTAGGAAGAGGAAGAGGAAGATTGCAAACAATAGGACCAACTAACGTCTATTGTGCTGTTTGCCATGTAGAGATGTTCCAAGTTACTACAGAATATTTATGCAAAACTGATCCAAATGGACATCCTCGAATCCCAGTAACATGACAACAGAATATCCTGCAGATATAGGTGTTAAACCTCGCTGGGATATGAACAACCCAGCTGATGCGCAAAATTTTATGCGAGAGATGACAGAGAATAGAAAACAAGGAGAGCAACAAAGAGCAGCAGCTAGGGAGGCTGAACTAATCGAGGATGCAGAAAATAAGGAAAAGGAAAAGGCTAGGATTCTACAGCAACACAAATCAGAGCTAGACAGAGAGCAGGAGCCCATCATAGAAGAGTATCAAGAATCTTTCGAGGACTTGGAAGCAGACAATAGAGATGCACTTAGTTCTATCAATTCATTCTTTGACCAGCATATCATATCTAAGATAACTGAAGACCATCCGATCATGCAGTTTGCAGTAAGAATAAGCGATAGAGGAATACTAAACCAGTATCATTGTCAGCTGCACGAAATACCAAATGAAAGAGGCTATGTTCCTACAGAACTAAACAGACTAATTGATCATCTACTATCGCTACCACAAGAACATAGAGACTTTGCTATCTCTAACTGTGAAAAATATTACCAGCAAGAATATGATAACATATCCAAGGATCAGAACACGGAGCTTGATGTCATTGCCAATAAACTAGTTACAATAGTCAAAAGAAAAGAGTGGTTATCTAGCCTTTCTCCCGAGCAACGCCGTGAGTTAACTCAGGAAAAGAGGCAGAAGGAAGAGGCTAAGAAGAAAGTAGAAGTTGACAGATTTAACAGAGAAGAGCAAGAGAAACGAGATCACCAGGGAGTAAGTAAATCAAATGGCTAGCTGTTTGGTCTGCAATCAAATAGATAGTAAGGAATGTGAATTCTGCAATAGAGTATTTTGCAGCAAGCACATGCGAAGACACATGAAAGACAGCGCGTACATAGTAGAGAATCCAATAGGTGCAGCTAAATGAAAACAAAAAAGACTGAGTACAAGTTAGACGTCAACGCGAAGGACACTAACGCAACAATTAAGAGAGTAGCAAAGGAGATGGGAGAGAATAAGCCAAGTATTCGCAGAGTACCACGACGACGAGGCTAAGCCACGAAGGGAATGTTATAGTTGTGGGAGTACTAAAACGTATGTTCAATATTGTAAAGGTAAACCACCGCATTATTATTGGGATAGTAACAGAGTAGACAATAATCAATGGTTATGTGACAAGTGTTATGGCCATCTAAGATATGCCACTTCGATAGTGGGTAGACATAGACGTGTTCCAAGGCCTACAGATAATTACAGGGTTTGTTTATGCGGCTGCGGTCAAGAAGTAACGGGTCTTTATCATGGTACTAATGGATATGTTGCACGTAAATATGTACTGGGTCATCATGTCAGAGGCTTAACAGGTTCTAAGAAAAATGGTTGGAAAGGTGACAATATAAAACCAAGACATCTTCGTTATTGGGTTAGAACACATAAGCCAAAACCATTAGATAACAAATGCCAATACGAACAACATCAAGATGAAAGATGCAACAACCCAGCTAATGACTTAACTAATGTTACAGGAATCTATAACAGAGATAATTCTAACTGGAAATACTTTTGTCGACATCATTCGTTTATAGTCTCTCATCCTCATCATCGTGAACATGAGGATTTTATATCTTCGAATAAGGGTCGTAAACTAAAAAGGAAGTTAGCCAACCCAGATATTAAAATAAAAATTTCAAGACCATCATCACCAAGAAAAGGAGTTATTCTTTCACAAGAGATCAAAGATAAAATGAGTGCAACTATGAAATCAAAGAAGATAGTACCTTGGAATAAAGGCCGTAAACTAAAGATGAAATCTGTTGCTCGGAGAAATAATTAGGGGAATGAATAACTTCTTGTTGTTGTTCTACTGTCTGCCTGTCAATAATCATATTCATTCCCTTAGTTGACTCTACAGGGTAGCAGCTTCAATGGCTAAACTAATCCGGTACTACAAAGGCGACAAATATGTAGGGAACAGACCAGGAGAGATATACCTACAAGAAAAGGAAGAACCAAATCAAAGGGGATTTCATCAGAAGATCTATCTTTGACTAAAAGCCAGCCTAACTAACTAACCAACCAACGAACCAACCTAAGTAAGCTAAACTTATAGCTTAGCTCGTGCTAATAATATCAGCAAAAAAAGACCTTTGCGTGTGTTTGATTGCTTGCATACAAACGCTCCAGCTCTCCGATAGTCTGCCATTGTCGAGGAGCTGGAGAAAACTTTTAGCCAAGTCTATCGTTAGGTTATTAACGTGACGTGGTGTCCTTGCCCTCACTCACATAATTAGACGTTTCATACTGTGTGTGGGGACAGGGGCTTTAATTCAATCAATCTATTTGTAACTGTCTTTTAACGAGGTCAATCTGATTTTGTAGTTCCTGCATCTGCGACATCTGTACTTTAAGATATTTATTTTCTATTCTTAGACGATTCTCTTCGTTAATTGTCAGTAGGTCTACTGCCTTGAGATATTCCTCCAACATCTCCTGACTATCTGGTCTATAGTAACTATTACACAAGCCTATAGAATGACCTAGGAGCATCTCACGAGCCTGAGCGTCCACCTTAGAACGAATCATATCAGTAGTCACTTTTTTACGAAAACCATGTGCACGCATCACATCCTTTCTATCTTCCTTCCTACCTCTCTGGCTGTCTTCAGTACGACGTGATATTGTAATCAACCCACTGCGTGCTAACAGGTCTTGCAAGAACGTACCTATTGTTGCTTGTGATATTGGCCTAGGATTACGTATCTTATCCGGCTCAGATATATCGAATTGCTCTCGAATAAGCGGACTCGCAGAAATCAATTTCTCGCCGTACCTTTCTCTATAAGCAAGGTAGGAATCGATAGCAGCTGCACACTCTGGAGTACAGAAACAATAATACTCTTCAGTACTTCCTTGGTAGACAGTAATCTGATAAAGGCCGTAATCTTCAATCTTACTTAGATGGGCCACTTGTAGCCCAGGAATAGCACCTATTCGTAAACCAGTAGACGCAAGCAGCAGGATAACGACACGCATCCGTTCGTCAGCCTTCAGTAATAATCTCTGAATCTCTTCATTAGTATAAGCCCTGTCCCTGGCTACCTTCGTATGCTCCCCTAGATACTTGGCAATGCGGAACCAATTCAATTCAATGTCATTCATACGATAGAAGTGTTTGATACTCGAAAGCTGCACATTACGATAAGAATAGGATAACCCTTTCTGCTTTAGATTAACTAGATACTCTATGATGGACGCTTGGATTAGCCTAGGATTGCTATCGGTTGCGAGTAACTCGCCAATATCTGATACCTTCCTGTAGGCCATATACTTGGATAGGCCGTACCGATAGATTTCTGAGGTTTTAGGTGACTTGATAGAGGCTGCAATCTCTTCCCATGTGCGAAGGCTCAACTTAGCTTAAGGCTACCTACCTACTATTTTAAATGACGCATCTTATTTAGAATCCTGATTTTATAGGATCATCCGGTTTCATTAGCTCACGTAGCAAAGTCGTGGCATAGGAACCCTTTGGAAGTTTAAAAAATAGAGAAAGCGAGCCTTGATGCATAAATCCTGAGCACCCTAATTTGCTTTGTCTAAATCCACCAGGAGAACTTAGCTCGTCCATTTCCTTTATGTAAAAGTCTCTTGGCGTTACGGACTCTTGTTGCATGATGTTCGTTGTGATAACGTCGAGCCGTCCTTTTCCTGGCTGAAAAGTGTACCCAACGAGTCGAACTGCTGGTACAGTCTTAGAAACAGAATCAATATCGGGATTAAACTTTTTTATTTTTCCAAAGATTAGAGGACCCGGACTTTCAAAGCATAGATCCCCTGGCTTAGCAGTGGATAGACCTTCGCCATCTAATACTGCGTTGCTTAGACATTTGTTGAATATATATGCCTGGTAAGCATGAACAAATAGTCTCCTGATTCTAATCGGTATGCATCGAATTGCTGCTACCGGTCCCTTGCCGTCCATCAGCGCCGACATTACCTCATATTCAGTATCCATTCCTTTAGGAAGTTGTCTAAGAAGTCGCGGATAGTTACTTGGATCACGGCTCATATTGCGTATCTCAACGCTAAAAGGTGATTCATACTCTGTTGTGTACGATAGTATAAGTTCTATGGCCTTGCCAAAGTTTCTCTTCACTATCTGTCTACCAATAAGATGAGTTACCAACCTTTCACTTCCAAACCGTTGTAATCCATAGAAATTAGGAATCTTGTCTATCTCGTCGACAAATGAGGAAATTTCAGAAGACCTAGGATTACTAACGGTAATTCTAAACTCATTCCCACGAAGAAGGTCTTTTGTCAAGGGAATTCTCGCGAATCCTTTCAGATTTACTAAAGCATTTCTTGTCTTTACTATTGTTGGAGAATTCTTAGTCTTGTGTGATGTAGCGTATTGCTCCGTAGCTGCCTTTGCATCTTTGATTCCTAAAACTTTAAGCTTTATACCTGTTTCTCTTTCTACTTCAAGAACTGCATGGTTGGAATCTAAATTCCTTTTTTCTAATATATAGATAGGAAATCTATATTTTGTATCTTGAATAGTAGACAGACTTTCGATAAATGACTCGTCAATTATTTCAGAAACCCTAAACCAGTGGCTTCTTTGTTTAATAGAGCCTCCTATCCCATCAAACAATGTGCAATAAAATTGCATGCCTGCAAGTTGGTCTATTCTCGGAGCAGAGCAATACATCAGCAGAGATCCACCATTCAGCTAGTCTCAAATATAATGATACTTAAAATATGATAGACAAGAATTTATACTCTATTAGCTGAGCATCCAGATCGATGTAAAATCATTGAAGAATAGCTCGTAACCCATAAATGATATGGAGCAAAGAACAACGATTTCTGAGTGTCGGGCGCAATCAAGCTGACCTTCTTAGATAAGAATTTAACAATTATAAGGCCTTTTTCGTTTTTGTTTACGGGCTGATGTCTTATCGAGTGTGTAGCAGTAATGATGTAAAAGAAAACTCTACAATGGTTGTCAGAATTGGCAGAAATGATATAGTAATTGGAAGACGCGGCGGAAGATTATTCGCATTCGATAACTCCTGTCCTCACAGGGGCGCCTCTCTCTCAAAAGGAGAGCTTAAAGGGGATAATATTATTTGCTATATGCATGGCTACGAGTACAATATTTTTACTGGGAAACTAGAACACATGACATCATGGAAGAAAGATGCCGCATGGTCCGAACAGTCTCCGGAGTGGCGAAAATCCGGTGATCTAACACTGTTCCCAGTCATGGAAGAAAACGGAAATGTATATATCAAATTTACTAATCCAAATAAAAATAACCGGTTGTGATATGCCACTAACAAAAGTAGTATATTTATTATACCGATACGAGGTAGAACCTCGATCTATTCGATCTTCTGGAGATGGTAAAATATCTTTGCAGACCTTCATTCAGGGACAGATTCGCAAACAACTTGTCCGTTCTCCACTTTAATAAATAGGAATCTATTATCTTTGAAAATTAAAGTAATCCCGTCCTTATCTTGTTCAACATCCAAAAGTTCTTGACCCTTTATTCCGTCAAACTTTGCCACACAAAGGATAAAGATATTCCTATATTTTAGAATTTTGACCATTTCTAATTCGGCAAATGAAAATGTACTGACTGATCTTAGGCTAGAGCATAAATTGGCATAGCTTCAGCTTTATTTCTCATGATATGAAGATGGGAAAGTGAAGTATTTGATAAATTTAAGAATTAGAAGCAAAGAGAATATTTCATATGAAAACATACTCCCTTGCTAGTGATATCAAATCTCATCAGTATGTTGGTAAAGAAGTAATAATCCGAGGTTGGGTGCATAGACTTCGGAAACAGAAGGAAAACACTTTCATATTGGTACGTGATCATCGCGGCGGTGTAATTCAGAGTGTCTTCCCTAGTACTACGGTCTCGTACCTCACTATAGAGTCATCCGTTGAAATTGGGGGGATATTGCATCAAGATCCAAGGGCCCC
Source organism: Candidatus Nitrosopolaris sp. (assembly GCA_036519475.1). Classification (GTDB taxonomy): domain Archaea; phylum Thermoproteota; class Nitrososphaeria; order Nitrososphaerales; family Nitrososphaeraceae; genus DATDLD01. Next base: position 14,319 of record DATDLD010000098.1, read on the forward strand.
TGAAGGCGGTTACGAAATAAAGGGAGAATATATAAAACCTTTCAATATTGCTGATATTGATTATCCAATAGGCGAATACCAAAGCTCCCAGCTTCTATTAGACAAAAGACATCTAGCTCTAAGAAGCAGACGAATGATTTCAATAGAAAAGATTCGATCCACAGTTTTAGATTTTGCACGCAGATGGTTTATTGAGAATGACTGGCTAGAAGTAACTGCTCCAGCTATTGTAAAGGGTGCAGTTGAAGGTGGTTCTACACTTTTCAAGTTACGATATTTCGATGAAGAAGCGTATCTCTCCCAGAGCGCTCAGCTTTATCTTGAAGCAATGATTTTCTGTCTTGGACCAGTATGGAGTCTAATGCCTTCCTTTCGCGCAGAAAAGTCTAGAACTATCAGACATCTTGCTGAATTTTCCCATCTTGAAGCAGAAGTACCGTGGGTCGAATTAGAGGACATCTTGGCAGTACAAGAAAAGCTGGTCTCTTATATTGTTCAAAATACCATCAAAGAGAGATCTGAAGATCTCGCATTCTTGAAGAGAGATATTACACAGTTGAAAAATGTTCATGAACCCTTTGATAGGCTATCTTATGAAGGGGCTATTAAACTGCTTGATTCTAGGGAATTTAAGGTTATAGAAGAAAACGGCAATGAACGCGGCATCAAGTGGGGCGATGACCTAACTGTTGACTCCGAACGTGAACTCACAAAAAGCGCTAGCAAGCCGATTTTTGTCGTAGGTTATCCTCTCGAGGTAAAGCCATTCTATGTGAAAGAGGATCCCAATAGCAAAGGAAGAGGACTTTCTGCTGATATGCTTGCTCCACAGGGATTCGGAGAAATTACGAGCGGGAGCTTACGAGAAGAAAATATTCTTTCAATTACGAATAGGATGACAAAGGAGGGGTTAAACCCGGACAGCTATCAATGGTATTTAGATCTTAGAAGATATGGTTCAGTCCCACATGGAGGGTTCGGATTAGGAATTGAGCGTGTTATAAGATGGATTACAAATGTAGAAGACATTAAAGACACAATATTATTCCCACGGACGCAGTCAAGGCTTTTACCATAGACGTAAATTAAAGCAGTTCGGCAAGTAAGATTTAATATTAGTAGATTGGAATCGATAGTGATTTGGAATTAAAGACTTCTTCGGTTGACAGAATCATCGAAGCATTATCTTTTCTTGAGAACGATATGGATAAGCTTGATCACAGAGTAAATGAAATGAAGAAGCATATTATGACTTATTCTAATGAGGAAATAGAGAAGTTAAGGCAGATTATTATTGGACTTGCGAACGAGCAAGCCAGTAAGCTTGTTCAGGACGCAAGGACAAATGCTGAAGAAGAGGCAGCAGCTATTGCTAAGGAAGCAGAAAATAGTATTTTAAAAATAAAAAATAATATTGATTCATCGTTCGATAAGGCTGTAGACCGTATCATAATTATGGTTTTAGGGGAAGATATCTCACCTAAGAATCAAAAGTAACTGCTTTTGGCAATCAGATTTTCAGAAACATCCAAAAAGTAGAAAGCGTTCTGTTAACACCTTCATTACCCATCTCAGTAGGCTACATTGATTACAGAAATTGTTAATTCAAAAGTCGTACTAAGGATTTGGTAAAAGGTGCTTTATACGCAAGATTTAATAAGAATTTTTGTGAAAGGGATATGTTGATGAAAGACCCCTGATCAGGGAGTTCTTACAAAATAAGATCACAGTAGCTACTGTTCATGGTCGTCAATACTACAAAATCATAAATGCACTCAAATTGATGGACTTAGAGTATGAATCGTTGCCTCCAGAACAAGCAGCCACTTCTAATGCGAAGATAATAATTACTACTAAAGATGAGGCAAGTATCATAAGCAAGAAAGATATCCTTCTAGATACCGAATTTGATAAATACCCTGTGCTCTTAAAAGCAAAAATTATGCGTCTATTTGTGAGTTCCTATCATGACGATCAACTCACTATTGGGATCGATCCGGGCAGTCGGATAGGAATATCAATAATTTACCTTGATAAGGAAATCGAGAGTTTCGTCGAATCATCACCAGCATCGACTATACGATTGCTGTCCATTCTACTGGGAGGAATCCATTCGAAAAAGAAAATTGTTAGAATAGGAGATGGTGATATGGCTATGTCTACGTATTTTGCGAACATGATAAAAGCTGCATTCAGGGAATCAGTCAAAGTAGAAATTGTAGACGAACACGGTACTTCGTTGCCAAGATATTCTGAGACGAATAGGCGTGGTGTTCGGGATAGATCTTCAGCGAGAAGGATTGCCTTGAGATCTGGAAGAGCCTTTAATCCGTGTTAGGAAACGTAGTCATATACCTAATTCGCGGTAACACCAAAAATAGAGTATGTCCATGAACAACTCTAACGACGAGACACAAGTGCATTCTTATATCTATACTTTCTTGTCTATAATTGTCCAACTTACTTGGTTTCGTTCACTCTAAATTGTTATAAATTTTGATAGTTTGCGTTTTTTATTAATAAAATATTTACAAAAATTTAAATACTATTTTTCATAATCTTATAGTGAGTATCTCTCAATTTAAGGAAAAACTAGAATGACTTGCAAAGGTATATGTATTCGTCATAAAGCCCAGAAGCCTGTTGGAACAGGTCGGTATGCTAGTGGACAGAAACGTTGTCAGATATGTGAAATATTCATAAAATGGGATGGTTTGTGGTGTCCCTGTTGCGGTTATAGATTAAGAACAAAACCACGTAATCTTAAATATAAAGCCAAATTGCGTGCAAGGAAGAAGATACAGGAATCACACATAGAAAAAGCGATTCCCATACGTGTATAACGTCTAGCTTAATGCAAAGCCAAGGATCTAATGCGCTGATTCTTAGGACTGTTAGATCAGAAAGTACAAGAATTTTTGTAATAAAATTTCTACCTTTTGTTAATGGTCGTTTTATTGCGATATCTGAGGGTTCTGATAGAATAGGATCGATCTGCGTTTCAATCAAGTCCTACAATAAAGTTAACACGGCCAAAGTAATTCCTAGTAAAAGTGATTCGATGTTCATAAGCACTTTGTCGGAGAGAATTTCTTCAATGATAAATGGTATATCGGTAATTTCATTACATAGTTCAAAGCAGTTGAATCTGGATGATATGAGAGCGATAATTGAAGAATTAATGAATTTGATTAAGATGGAAGGAAATGAAAGTGATAACCAAAACGAGCGCAAATAAAACAAATCGTCCCGATCATGACTTTCGTAGCTTTCTATCTCTGCTAGAAGAAGGGGATGACCTCGTAAGAATAAAGAAGAGTGTAAGCGCCCGTTTTGAGCTCGCAGGGCTTGTGAGCAAACTTGAAGGAAAAAAGGCTGTTGTATTCGATAAAGTCAGAGAAAGTAAAATTGCGGTAGCTTCAAATATTCTCGGCACCCGAAAGAGGTTTTCTCTAGCTGTTGGTGCAACTTATGAAAGATCTATTCATACGCGTATTACAGAAGCTATTGCCGAAGCCTCATTATCAACACTAGTCGGGAATGCACCTTTTCAAGAAAATTCTTCAAGAGACCTATTTGATCTGCCCATAGTTACACATTTCGAGAAGGATGCTGGCCCATATATTACCTCGTCCATAGTATTTGCAAAGGATCAAGAGAGAGGAAACCAAAATTCCTCCACACATCGGCTATTAAGATTGGATGAAAAACATCTAGTAATTAGAATGGTTGAAGGCAGACATCTTCACAAGTGTTTCTCCTATGCAAGAGATCATGGGCAGGATCTGAAAGTTGCAATCGTCATAGGAGTGCATCCCGTAGTATGCATTGCATCAGCTTACCAGGCCCCATATGGTTTCGACGAAATGTCAATTGCAAACTCGCTGCTAGATAAACAACTTACAATAGCTAGCAGTGCTTACTCTCAGCTTTTTATCCCTTCTCATGCCGAAATTGTAATCGAGGGCAGAATACTCAAGGACAAGAGTGAGGAGGAATGGATGGTAGAGATGCTTAGGACTTATGATCTTAAGCGTAAACAGCCTGTATTCGAGCTCGATACAATACATTTCAGAGACAACGCAATATTCCATGATATTCTTCCAGGTTTTGCAGAACACCGCCTTCTCATGGGTTTGCCGATTGAAGCAAAGCTTTACGAAGGAATAAAAAATATTCTACCTACAACAAAAGCTGTTCATTTAACGGACGGAGGATCCAGTTGGCTCATTGCAGTGATTCAGATTCAAAAGCGACTTGAAGGGGATCCTAAGAACGCCCTACTGGCAGCATTTGCTCTTCATACTTCTCTAAAAATGGCAGTAGTGGTTGATGAAGATATAGATCCATTTAATCCTGTATCAGTAGAATACGCTATATCGACTAGATGTCAAGCAGATCGAGGATTTGTAATAATCACAGGTGCTAAAGGGTCAAGTTTGGATCCCTCAAGTGATCAGCAGAATTTGCTTACAACAAAAGTTGGAATTGATGCAACTGCCACTCTTCTCAAGCCAAAATCAAGGTTTGAAATAGGGCGGATCCCTGGTGAAGAGAATATTAAACTCTTAGACTACACTTAGTTTGAAGGATAACACCAAAGCGACCGTATCTGCATTACCTGGCACTAATCCATGTTGGGTTATGCTCACTCTTACCAAACGGACAAACGTTATCGGCGCTTATAGGTTAGATTATTATTTCCAAAATATTCAAGCTTAAGATCAATGTTGGCATTGGTGGCAGCAGGAGTTTCAAAAGTATATAAGCATTCAATCTATGCGGCGTTAAAAAATATGTCATTAAGTGTAAATCGAGGGGAAATCTTTACTCTACTAGGTAGGAACGGAGCAGGGAAGACGACTTTTGTACGAATTTGTGCTACTCAATTGTTACCCAGTGCTGGAACGGTAAATATTCTCGGGTACGATGTACTAAAAGAAGAGAAAAAAGTGAGAAATCTCATTGCCATAGTGCCTCAAGAAGGTCGTCCTCTAAGGTCTCTTACTCCATGGGATCATGTCTATAATTGGCTACAGATCAGAGGAGAAGCGAGAGTTAATGCAAGAGAAAAAGCAGAAAAAATTTTAAAGAAATTTGGGCTTTACGATTCAAAAGATCTACCTGCAATGAACCTTTCGGGGGGCATGAAGCAGAAAGTACTTGTAGCTATGGCTATGGCAACTGATGCCGAAGTACTATTTTTAGACGAGCCCACTATTGGGCTGGACCCAGTCTCCCGTCGCCAAGTATGGTCGGCAATTAAGGAGTGGAAAAAAGAGGATAGGTCGATTTTGTTAACAACACATTATATGGATGAAGCAGAAATCCTTTCGGATAAAGTAGCCGTAATAGACAAAGGTAGGATCATTGCGCAGGGCTCTATCCGTGACCTTCGAAAAGTTATACCTCAAAATATTCGAGTGGATATGCCTAAGGATCTAACGAACATTGAATTGCTCAAATCGTATGGATCTGTAGTAGACACTGGGACGAATATGATACGAATATTTACTTTTGAGTCAACTATCAGAGAGTTGTCAGAATGTGCTCTAAAGAAGAACCTTTCATTTACGATTTCACCCATAACTTTGGATGATGTGTTCGTGCATTTGGTGGGTCAAGATCTGTTTAAAGAACAGGATCTTGAATAAAATAGAATGATCTAATAGGAATCTTGAAGCCTCTATTTTCCGTGTGCATAATTTTGATCGTCAATGGAAATCTCCTACCCAAATATTAGCTGTAACCTTCGATACAAATACAACTAATCTGTCAATTTTTCTATAAATGCGGTAAAAAGAGGTCTTTCTTAACGTGGTTGTCGATCGATGTCCAATGTAGGCTTGTTGTGGCATTGGCCAATAGGTTCATATGCACAATATATTAAAATTATTTCAGTTGGATGTTTACAGATACGATGTCTATAAAAGCCCTAATATTGGATTATTTGCAAAGACAAATGATACACTAATAATCGTGCCCTTCGGTTATGCAGAAACAAAGACAAGCAAATTGATTGAATTCTTAAAAGTCGAAGGGCAGCTAAATATATCTGTTGCAGGAACACGGCTCATTGGTCCTATGACAGTAATGAATAACAAAGGTATCCTACTTCCCTCCACAGCCTCAGACGAAGAAGTTCAAGCACTAAGACAATTGGGTTGTCTCAAAGTAGAGCGGCTAAGTAGCAAATACACAGCGATTGGAAACTTAATCTCAACTAATGATAGCGGAGCGTTGGTCTCTCCAATATTTGAGCGCGAGGTAGACAGACAAATTCAAGATGTTTTGGGAGTACCAGTAAAAGCAATGAAAGTTGGTGGATATTTTCAGATCGGTTCGATGGTTGTTGCTACTAACACAGGAGCGGCAGTACATCCAAAAGCTTCCGAGGAAGAGATTAAAATTATATCTGAGACATTACGTGTACAAGTCGAACCAGTAACAGTTAATGGAGGCACACCATTTCTGTCTTCTGGTATTATTGCCAACTCAAAATCCATTATTGTTGGAAGCAGCACTAGTGGAAACGAATTGATTATGCTCAGCAGAGCGTTTAAGGCATAATCATTTTATGTTTGTATCCAATTATGTGAAAAACCAAAACCGCTTACGCCAAAAACAAATATGCACTTTGATCACCTAGGTGAGAATTGATTTCTCAGTCTATAACAGAAATTTAATTGGACAGACATAACGGGCTTAAATGCAAAAATTAATAGCCATAATGTCCTTCCGAATTTATAGATGGATCTAGCAGAACGTTTGTACCTTATTACTAAGGCGCCTACAGAAGAAGTTATAACTACAGATGAATTGAAGAGTCTGTTAGAAACTATAGACCATCCCAAACATTATATCGGATTAGAAATTTCTGGTCTGCTTCACCTTGGGAGCTTGGTTCTAACAGGTTTCAAGATAAATGATTTTATTAAAGCTCAAGTTCATAGTACGGTGTTCCTAGCCGATTGGCATAGTTATATTAATAACAAGCTAGATGGAAGCTGGGAGAAGATCCAGTCAGCATCGAAATACTATTCTGATGCCTTCAAGTTTTTTTGTCCGGGTGTAAATATAATGCTAGGTAGTGAACTATATAATAATACATATGACTATTGGCAAAATTTTGTACATATAGCCAAGCGAATTACATTGCAACGCACACTGAGATCCTTGACCATAATGGGAAGACACGAAAGAGAAGATCTCGATTTTGCTCAGCTACTTTATCCTCCCATGCAAGCTGCTGACATCAAAGCACTAGAGGTAGACATCGTACATGCAGGGATGGACCAAAGAAAAATTCACATGCTTGTTAGGGAGATATTCCCTAAACTACGATGGAAAGTGCCAACTTCCGTACACCATCATTTGCTTCCTGGACTTTCTGAACCTTCCGGGCTAGGATTATCTACTAGTAGGTCAGAAGATGTTAGGATATCGAGCAAAATGAGTAAAACGAAACCCGCTAGCAGTATTACGATTCACGATGATGAAACAATAATTAAGAGCAAAGTAAGTAAAGCTTTTTGCCCGGTCGGTAAGGTAGAAGGCAATCCAATTCTAGAATTAATAAAGTTTATAGTTTTTCATGAATTTACAGAATTTAATGTAGAGCGACCTGCCAAGTTTGGAGGCGATGTAACATATGCAAGCTATGAAGAGGTCGAGAAAGATTACTTAGAAAATAAAATTCACCCGATGGACATGAAAAATGCTACTGCTTATTATATTAACAAGGTAATCGAACCAGTTCGTATGCATTTTAGGGGCAATGAACCAAACTTGGATAGGCTGTAAATTGAACAGGTCAGAGCGTACTACTTTGTCTGGTTATCAAATAAAATATGCCTAAAGCAGGTAACTATATATCTGAAAAAGTGCAATATCTATTCGCATGCATTCCATCGCGTACGAAGATTCTTTTGTTAAGATCGCAGGTCTAATCGGTGGCGAAGAATATGTAAAAGTGGCGCGTGCTCTTCTAAACACAGAAGATGCAACTGATGAAGAAATCGCAAACGCGACAGGCTTAAGGATTAACATTATAAGAAAAGTTCTTTATGATATGTTTGGCAAGGCACTCATCACGGGAATTAGAGTAAAAGATGACAAGAAAGGGTGGTTCGTATATAGATGGCGCGCAAAACGAGACCAAGTTGACAATTTTATAGATAACCAAAAGAAAAAGATTCTCGATAGATTGCAAAAGCGGCTTGAATATGAAGAGTCATCTGAATTCTATTATTGCGGAAACAAAGATTGTCCTCGTGTCAAATTCGATTCCGCAGTCGAGATATTCTTTAAATGTAGTAATTGCAAAGGGCCACTCAACATGGTCGATAATGGTAAGGTAAAGGAAGCGCTCAGATATAAAATAGATGAGATAGTCTCCGAAATATCATCAAAAAGATAAATGTGCTCTATATAATAAGAAACGCACACAGCTGTACTCAAATTAGAAACTGACATTCTGGACTATAAAATTTTTGAGGGTTAAAATCAATGTTCAAATAATATAATTCCTCTTAAACAGTAGCGTTAGAAGAATTCTTCCAGAGATTAAGCAAAATCCTCATCGGAATCTCGATACTATTAGTACTCATATAGGTCTCAATTTCCTTAATCGAATCCTTTGAAATCCTTAAGCTAAAGATTGTCGCGTTTATTTTTTTGCCTTGAGCTTAAGAGTAATAATATCAAAATTACGAGAACAATCCCGATAAGAATGTAGTTTATCGGCGGTGATAGTGTTTTTGTAATTAACCCTAGCTTAGGGATAACGAAAGTTACCTTACCGAGATAATTCCCTTCTCTTATAGGAAAGTCAATACCAGGTATCGACTCCGCATTTGCATCTCCCTTTGTTCGAATAACTCTATTTCCGTCAACGTCAGTTTGTATCTTCGCTATTCGATGCACTATTGTTTCTTGTTTTCCATCCTCCTGGATCTCAGGGGATTTGAAAACTATGATATCTCCAACTTTCAATTGGTCAAAGGGAACGTTATGATTAATGATTACAAAATCTCCTACGTTGAGATTAGGAACCATGCTGTCGCTAGCAACATGATAGAGGGGGTTGTCAACTCCAAAGGCTACCCTAATTCCAACCCAAATTATCACCACGGTAAGGACAATTAATATGATATACTTTAATAGACTCCTTTTAGATTTCTTCTCTAGCAAATTAGAGGTCTTATCGGTATTGTTAATAGATAAATGTTTAGATGGTACAACTCAAGAATAGGCTAGCAATAAAACCATTCTCGAGGAACTTGAATCTCCAATGTGGCTATGAAGTGATTGCATTAGGGTATTGGATATTTATTCGTCCCTATAGAAATTAGCTGATGAACAATGTTTTCAGGCAGAAAAGAAGTAGGAACACTGATAGTAGATAATCATTCGCCATTTACTCCAAATATATTAGACTGCATGAAAGTGCTCGGAGAGAATTATCTTTGCAGAAAATTTTCTGATGCAATCTCTTATCAAGATCTCCATTTTACAAGAGTTATCTTATCCGGAAGACGAAAAAATAGCAAAGATATTAACGTTATAAACTCACGAATTATAAAATATTGCCTTATGACTAATAGACCCATCTTAGGCATCTGTTATGGAGCAGAAATAATGGCGCTAACTCTAGGAGGATCTCTCGCTAGGCTGAATAATCCTCTTCAGAATACCGTTAACGTTACTGTATTACAACCAAACCCACTAGTCTCCAGTAAGACTTGCCTAAAAGTGTACGAAAGTCACAAATACTGTGTAGCACAGTTGCCTTCAGATTTTAAGTGTCTTGCAAGCTCTTCATTTTGTAAATACGAAATATTTTCGCATAAACAAAAAATGCTATTCGGTACACAATTTCATCCTGAGAGAAGTGGGCAGGATGGATTGATGTTGCTATCGAACTTTTTAAAACTACAGTAACATGATACAAAGAAGGATATTTATTTCGTTGAAGATAAGGTTTATCTAACTTGTACTCTCAACCCCAGGAACATTTTATTACACTGCCACTGGTTAGTCTAGAAAAGGATAACGTTTGTCTCCCTCTAGTGGTTAACGTAGTTTCCAAGTACTGGGGCGAAGAAATTCCTGAAGATGAAATTATGGAATCAGCCAAAAAATATCCTCAAATAAAAGGGTCCATAATGATGGAAGGAATAGAGCTCGCCGAAAGGCACGGATTAGCGTCATATATATACAGAGGCTCTCTTCAGGACATTAAGACGAGAATAGATCAAGGTATTCCAACAATAGTTATACTTCCAGGAATTTATGATACAGTTCAATATGCCAGTATAGTAGCCGGCTACAATTCAGAAGAACGTAGAATTCTTACATACGTTCCAGAACCAGATACAATAGCTGCAATCCCAGAGTCCAAATTTGAAGACGATTGGGAGCAAGACGATAGGGTAACGCTGATCTTTGCACCGAAGGACATGAGTGACCTCTTTAGCAATGCGAATCTAAAATTCAACCTATCAAATAGGATATGTTTTCAGGCAGAAAAATTGAGAATGCAAGGTAAGATAAACCAGGCTCTAGAACAACTACGGATCGCGGTTAAAGCAGAGGACGATAATCCCCAAGTCTGGTGTCTTTTAGCCGCCATCCATAACGACTTAAATTTGAAAGAGGCAACGCAGTACTATGAAAGAGCAATTGAAATTAACCCAAGGTATTACCTTGGATATCGAGGCCTTGGAAATTACTACATAAAAAGAAAAGATTATCCTAGTGCGGAATTTTATTATACTAAAGCTATAAATGTAAACCCGAATAGATTCGGGCCCATCTACAAGAACAGAGCATTAGCAAGGATAGAACTTAGGGACAATTTTGGAGCTAAGGAGGACTTGTTACATTATCTAACTCAAACTCCTGATGCGACAGATCGAAAAACAATCGAGGATGCAATACAGCAACTTTAAACATTATCTCATGATAGAAAACTGCTCGCATTTATTTCACTAGACTCTTTAAAATCCCATGTTAAAATCGGAAAGATATTAAACAAAGTAACTAAATGACACTCATGAATTACAAAAGCCTTGTATTATTAGTATTTCCATCGGTTTTTTCGCTAACGAGAAGAGATGAACTTGTGACAAGCGTTAAGGAAAAACTTCTGACAAGGGATATTGTAGTACATGATATTATTCTCGAAGATGCATGTCTTGTTTTGGTTGTCAGTGATGTAGTAGAAGCAGTTGCAACCACCTTAGAAATGTTTGGGGTGGACAAAGTTGCCATCGCAAAACGCATTCCAAAGCAGTTTAAACAAATCGTTAAAACAATAGTTATGACTGGGCAAAAGACAATCTTGTCCAGAGAGAAATTTTTCGTCAAAGTTGAAGTGTCCCAAAATGACAAATTGACTTATGTTCAAAGAGATCTAGAATTTGCTGCTTCTGGAGAACTTATAGGAAAATTGTCAAGAACCGTAAAAGCTATTCCCGCAAAAAATGAATATGATGCAGATAAGTTGGTGCTAACTTACTTGGGCAAGAACTCTGCCTACGTGTGTCTTCAAGTGAATAAGGGGATGGGTGGTATTACATATAACTCTCAAAAAGAGGATATAACCTGTAGTATACATAATATAACGTCTACCATATCGTGCTTAAAATCTTTAAAATGCGGGTTTGCACCCAATTATCTGATTCCTTACACCAACCATTGCGATCTTACTGAGAATGTCAAGCTCTTTGGCTTTGTAGCCAATAAGTCTCCGCACAAAAAATATAAAATACGGGTTGGGCGGATCGATCTTCCCAGTGGAATCAATGAGAATTTGGAACTTATGTTCAAGGAAAGTGTGTGTGCTGAAGTTTTAACACTCCTGCCAGGAAAAGGGATAATTATACCTTTAAGCGCATCATTCTATCCCCTGTGGTTTGTGAAGGCAACTATCAAAAGGGTATTTGCTGGAGGCAAGATCCCATGGATGCCATTAGCCGTTTCTACGAATAGTATTTATTATGACGCTGAGGAATTAGGCCTTGAGGATAGAATATCATTTATTGATAAGCTAGTCATAAAAACAAGTTTCGACAAGAGAGACTACGAAAGATTTCAGGATAAAATTGACACCATGTCAAGAGTGACATTCAAGGGCATTAAAATCGTTTCACTTGAGATAGGACCTAATTATCTTCACGACATTGTCGATTCCATTTAACTTTTCAGTTAACGCCATCATCTCAATTGCCTTCCGTTGGTATCTTTTATTGTCAATTATGCAATGAATTGCATTCGTAATCTCACTCGATTGACTTGATTTCAACATTATACCAATTCCAATTTTAGCTACTTTTTCTGAATTGCCGAGCTGCTCACCGTGGTTATCTATAGGTATTGTAACAATTGGCTTGCCAAATTGGATAGCCTGTGAAATAACTGCATGGCCGCCACGCATAACCAGTACGTCTGCTATTGCAAAGATTTCATCCCGTACCGTACACCACTCATAATACCATCCTGAATGTGAAATTTTCTTGGGGGTCGTATCACCACCAGGCGTCCCCGCAGAAATAATGTACTGTGTTTCAGGCCGTAGAGCCTTGCATGCATCAAGTGCAGTTTGAATAAATGGTATTCGCGTTTCTCGTGGGCCGCTGACATGGACAAATACAATAGGTTTTGTTCTGTTTAGCTCGAGTGTTTGAGATACCTTCTTCATCTGCTCTTCACTAACAGAGATTCCAGGCGTTGTAAAACCTACATATTCAAGTTTTGCCACCGGAGTGATAATACCCCAGATATTATTTTCTGCAATTGTGTAAGGAGGAGGAAGATCAGGTATAAGTATCTTATCTGCAACTGACCACATTAGCCCAAGAAATTCGCCATTCCACTTTTCATAAAGTCGGGCTGCCTTGAACCTCCTGAGTCGCGGTGAGAGTAAAAGTTTAATCTGATTCAATAGAACGACAACAGGAATTCTCAAAAGTTTCCCTGTGAGGAGTGAAGAAAGCCTAGTATCCGAAACGACTATGTCTGGATTATACCAGATCATATGATTGAGTTCTGTGTTTATCTGTTTTGAGAAGTTGGTAAATAAACGCGGAAGCCTTGCAATGCTGTGCTTTATTGAAAAGCCCCCTTCTGCACTCCAAGCTAATTCTAAGGGAGGAACCTTTAGACATTCGTATCCTTCCATAGATATGTATCTTGCTGCTTCTCCGAATGACGAAAACTTAATCTTCACTCCCGAGTCTTTCAACTGAGTTGCTATCTTGACAAGTCTAGTCGCATGACCTAGTCCTACGCCATATGCTGTAAAATATGCTCGCATCAAATTAATTATAAAGGTGATGAAAAAGATATGATCAGATATATAGAGCTAATCCAACTAATGTGTGAAACAGTAGGGCTACTATAAACTATCTTTACTCTCAAGAGTAACTCTTATAACCTTCCCGTCGGGTGTTAATTCTTTAAATACAAATGCTTCAAACCTAAACAATTTCCATCTTGATATAAGCCACGTGCTTGAAGGTGCACCTGCCTTACGACACAAATTTGAAAGATAATCATTAACGCTCCAATTCATTTCTACTGGGACTTGTGGAAGCAATAGGCCTGCACCGTATGGTGATTGCAAAATTAGACCATCCCTACCGATCTTTATATTTTTCTCATAATCTGCGGTCGATTCTGCTTTAATTTCTTCCAGGGGAGTAAGCACGCTTATTTCGAAAATAATATTAGCAAATTCATGCAGAGTCACTCTTGGAAACCGAGGATCCTGTGTTGCAGCTGCTATCGAAGCTTCAATCACAGACTTATATAGTTGTTTCTCGGGGAGGGGATAACCTATGCAGCCTCTCAAATGCTCTTTGTTGTCCCTATCCAAGGAATTCAAAGTTACAAATGCTCCAACCTTATGAGAAACCTGAGCAATTCCCTCAGGATCAAGAATAGTAGAATCCGTAAGATAATGCTTTACTGCGCTTCTAGCTATTTTAACTAATTTCTCTCCATTTTCACATGAAATCATCTTGTAAATCCCATCGAATCAAAATAATTTTGATTTTTAATTTTAATTTTGACGTGAGTGACAAATTTTTACAGAATTGTGGGTATGATTTATGATGTTCATTGTTCATAAAGATTATTGATAAGACCTGCCAGTTTAACATCGAACGTACTTATTCCATCTAGGTCATGCGTGATCAAGTTAATTTCTATTCGATTATAGACATTCATCCACTCTGGGTGATGATTCATCTTCTCAGCTTCTAATGCTACTTTAGTCATAAAACCAAACGCGTTCACAAAGTTATCAAAATCTAGCGATCGATTTAATTTACCATTGACAACTTTCCATCCTGAAAGTTTAACAACTTCAGTCTGTATTTCTGATTCTGATAGCTTACGGTAATCCTCCACTTTCATAGTACACATGATGTGGACCTATTTAATAGAGCTTTAGTTAAGGAAATCCGCATGGGTAAACTAAGTCGTTGTCACAAGAATAAAGATAATAAAATCTCAATCCTCTCCCTGACACTATTGCCCCTTCCTTGGAATATCAGCAAGCTAGATTGGGTTTAGTTTGTGAACGAATTATTGATAGTTATTTTCACAAAACGAATAAACTAAACGAGTCAAATTGATTATTGGATAGTAATAACTAAGTTTACAGGCGACGCTTGATCTTAGATATCGTACTTTTCGTCAGGGCAGAGCTGTTAATCATTGTATCAAGGCGTGCGGATGACTAGAATCAAGCTTCCTTTCCTGTTAGTATTGATATTCAAAGAAACTGAGAAATGATCTTGGCGGCTTTCTCAGCTCCATTGCTCTGCGCTGGTGTGTTAATACCGGATTCAATCTTATCTTCAATTAGAGACTCAAGCCGGAATATATCGTTATATCTGAATCCAAGCCTAAGAGCACCCTCTTCTTGCTCGAAATGGTTCTTTATAGGAATAAATATCCCTGGCGTACCGTATGTGATAGATTCATCGATAGTTGATCTTCCAGCAAGAGAGATGATAACATCTGATGCACAGACAAATTCATGCAGGTTATCTACAAATCCTAGGTTGCGAAAGTCGGCAGATTCACCCAATCTTAAAGATGGACCGGGAGCAACTATAAGGTCGATATCCATCCTTCTTTTGAGTTTTCTGTAGGCCTCTATTGATTTTTCAATGAGGTATTTTCCAGCATCTGTCCCCCCAATACTGACTAGTACGGTTTTCTTTTCGATTCCCAATTTGTCACGTAATGCTTTTCTATCTGCATCGAGCTGCCTGACGATTGGCCCTACGTATACTAGATTATCTGTATCTTTACCAGACTTTGGTAGTATAACACAATCACATCTAGCCATCATCTTACGCATCTCAGTGTTTATTTTTTTTTCTAGTACAGAAGCAATACCCTTAAGGAAGTGGGTTTCAGTTATATCTGTAATAAGAATTCGTTTCCTATTCTCTTTTTCCCCCAAAGCAATTGAAGCGAAATCTTCATCACTAACTATTGTATCATTACGTGTATTCTCAATCACACACTGTGCATCACGCTTACATCTTCTATAATATGAAATATATTTTATGAACCATAGTAATGAGTGATGTAATTCACCAGCTTTTACCAAGAACTTTTCAGGTGTGTATAGATCTAGAACCCGGTAACCTCTTTTAGCGATTAGACTGCATGCACCATTGCCACTTATGAAGACTGTTTTATGACGATCTCCATTTAATTTTTCACAAATTGCTAGATCCCTTGTGGCATGGCCCAGCCCTATCGGACTTGTAAAAAAAAGGATCATTTCAGAATGGGATTAATTGAATATACCTCATATATTGCTGAATCGAATTTTTTTCCCTATTTGTCCGATATCTAAGTTGTTGCCTTTATAAAAAATCAAAAGAAACTGCCTCCCTCACCCTATTCTGGCATTTGGATGTGTATCAATCAACTCGCAATGAAAAAGTCTCATTTGTGCAAGCTTTTCAGCTGGATTCTTGTCAGGAATTACTAGCAATAAAGGATGTAGTAATAGGATTAGATCCTTGCTCTAGCTTTTTTCAGCACCTAGATTTCTAATTCCTTGAGTGAATCTTTTCTCCCACATTCAGATTATAGCGTGTGTCTATTTCTTTGATATATCCTCGTCAAGTGCTATCAATTAATGTGAACAAATCCAATTGTTATTTGTCTCTAGAGATATGTGTAATATTTATCTATTTTGAGGCTATGAACTATTAATTACATGGGAAAATGAGCTAAGTGCAAAAGAGGATGGTCTACCTGTAGGACTTTTGCTTTCTGCGTCTAGCTCCTGGCCCACCAAACTTTTTCGATTCGGCTTGCCTTGGGTCACCCGCGAGCAGGTGTCTATCAAACTCTATAATTTTCTGTCTAATTTCTTCGCGTACACTTTTAGCCAGAGGATGATCTTTAGCATCTTTGTTACCTTTTACATCACCTGATAGAGCCCTAGAAATCGCCACGGCACTAGCAAAAGCCTGTCCCATAAAGCCACCGCCTGCTACTCTTACGCTAATATCCACCTTATTCCTCAGCTCTCCTATAACGTTGAGGGGAGTTAAAACCAGCTCTTTAGCCATCTGTGGTTCCCAAAGCTCTGCTGGAATTTTATTTATTCGTACCTTGCCGTTACCTTTTGATATTGTAGCCACAGCTCGGCAAGTTTTTCGTTGACCTGAATAGAGCTCAAGTCTATTCATGAGATCGGAACTCCCTTCCAGCCAATTTCTGCTGCTATATCACCAATCGCAGTGTAGTTTGACTCGGGCCTAGTGATTTTAGATTCCACGAAAGTTTCTTTATTTTTACCAGTGAGCTCAATAGGGGTACCGATATAAACCCTTAATCGCTTCATAGCTTCAACACCTGATGCCCTTCTTTTCGGTACCATTCCTCTAACCATTTTTGTTAAAATTTTGTCTGGTCTTCTTGGGTGAAATGGGCCATGAATAGGATTGGTAGCAGAGCTAATTTCAAGGGATACTTTGTAACTCTCAATAGTCATGTGTCTTTTTCCGGATACCATAGCCATTTCAGCATTTACTATAGTTACTGTGCTGCCATCAAGCAGCAGTTTAGAAACATGTGAGCATAGCCTACCTGCAATACAATTTCTAGCATCTACTATGATCTGTCCAACTGAATCAGGATGTTTTAAGTGCTCTTTAGCCAATTATCCTTACACCTTTGCCGTCAGGAAAGTTCTCTATTAAGTCATCCAAAGTAATAACCTTGCCTCCAGAATCTATTATTCTCTTAGCACCGACTTGAGAAAATGAAAAGGCGCAAACTGTTAGCTTATGGCCGATTGAACCAGATCCAAGAACCTTACCTGGTATGATGACCGTTTCGCCATTATTCGTAATCTTGGCGAGTCTAGAGGTATTGACCTCTCTTCTATTTGATCTATGAGCCGAAAGCTTCTGCTCAAGGGCTTTCCAAATAGGGGCATTGTGGTTCTTAAACGCTTTACGTAGGCTCCACCGCATCGTTTCTCTAAAGGTATTTGTAAGCATGACCTCTTCAACTATCAATCTTGAGTCCACAAATAAACGTACCTAGTCCTTCTTTGACAATTCGAGCGAACGAACTACATGATGAAAATTCTTAATTTTTGAGTTTATAATATCGATTGCTGTCAACACTGTATCTTCCGCCTTTAACGCTCCATTTGTTTCTATGGTAAGAATAGATTCATTCCCTTCATCTCCATCAGAAACAATGGCTGCAGACGTTGGCTGCCATTTGGCATGATTCCTCCCTACCCCTAATCTTGCATATGCTTCGAATTTGATCTTTTCAGCCGGAGCAAGAACTACAATAGGAATATCTTTGCTAACGGGCTTTACAACTTCGTCCTCAGAAATTAGTTCAGCGGTGGTTACTACCCTAGTTTTTTCATGTGCCTCTGAATCTAGTACTAACAATACTCTACATCTGGAACAGCCTAGAGTGCTTTTGCAATCGCAGCTATGAGGCATTACAAACCTAGCCAAATCTGTCAATAATGGGATCAGGCCTAACCTATGAGCTATAGCTTCGTCGTGCATAACTGATGAGTTTTCAAGTACTACGACATCATCGATAGCTAATGTAGGGACCTCGCTTATAGAAATTCTTCTGAGAGCATTTACATATGGTCTTGGAACATCAGTGAATTTGATTTTTATCCTATCATCAGTTTTTTCTAGAACATCAATAGAAAGAGAAGGAGCCATCAATTGAGTTTTCTTGGCGTAGGCGTTTTAAAAATGTACCTACCTAGGAGAACAGGACAAGTAATCCCATACCCCTAAGGCTGAAAACTAAGTGAAAAAAACCTATTACCAGCCTGGTCACTCTTCTCGGAAACCAAGAGCTATAAAAGCACATCGAATTTGATTGGCGCAAGGTCTGTTGTAACTCCGGCATTCTTACAGTCATTTTATTTACAGCCGTTACACCTAACAGAAAAATTCAGAGCTTTAGGTGTTCTTAAGGACTGCGTGATGTAATTTGCCTTCTAATGAGGGGATTATGATGCTGATCTTATTCTATCTCTTTTAGATAATAGAGCCGATTTGGCAGATCGCAATTGAGAATATCGCTGAGATCGATCTGATGAGTGCTCGAATATATATGTCCCTACCTATTATACTCTCAGTCGAATGCCGGATAGCAAAATAACTGTTGTTCGCCTAACCTTGGAGGGCAACCGATTTGAGATTTTGGTTAAGCCTGATCCAGCATTGGAGTTTAAGCTAGGAAAAAGGACAGACTTGTCAAGTGTACTAGTTTCAGACGAAATTTATTCTGATTCAAATAAGGGTTCACGCGCTGGCAATGAAAAATTGACGAAATACTTTAAGACTACAGATTCTATTGAAATTTCAAGACAGATCCTGCTAAAGGGGGAACTTAGTCTTACAACTGATCAACGTAGAAGAATGGTGGAGGAAAAAAGGAAACAGATTGTTCAATATATTAACAAAAGTTTTGTTGATCCTAGGACACATGCCCCTCATCCACCAACTAGAATCGAGAGTGCAATGGATGAGGTACGAATTACCATTGACCCGTTTAAGAGAGCTGAAGATCAGACAAAAATGATAGTCGAAGCTATTAGAAAAACTATACCTCTCAAGTCTGAAACCTTGGTTTTAAGCATAACGGTTCCCGCACAAAGCGCTGCACATACTTTTAGTGTCCTCAAAGGAGCCGGGAACCTTAAGGACCAACAATGGCTGTCAGACGGTTCTTTAAGAGCTGTACTAGAGATAAACGCCGGATTGAAAGGTATATTATTGGAGAAGATAGCCTACGCAACCAAAGGAACTGCTAAGATAACAGAAGAATAAGTGGGTGGCGTTTCGACACTTAACATATAAGTATGATGTTACTGACCCAAAAGGAGAGATGAAGAAAGAAGTGATTTTAACTAGTGACTATTCAGCTTCGGAGGTCCGATCATAACGAGATGCAAGAATTTAAAAGGAAATATGTTGTTCCTGGTGATAAAATCGTCGAAGGAAATTTCAGATTGTTAATGAATGCAATCAGATCAGGCAATTCAATTTTCGCCACCAGAATAGGAATTGCAGAGGTCGGAAGAGACGGTATCAAAGTGATACCTTTATCTGGTGTATATATTCCTAGGGTAAATGATATTGTGATAGGGAAAATAATCGATCACTCTTCGCTTTCCTGGGAGGTAGATATTAATTCTTGTTTTTCGGCCCACCTACCAGCACAGGACGTGTTCGGTCGAGATTTTTCACCTGCCAGAGATGATATGGGAAGGCAACTGGCAATAGGCGATCTAATTTCTTCCAGAATTATGGCATTTGATAGAACCAGGGATCCGATGTTAACAATTCAGGATAAAGATTTGGGTAAGATACCTCGAGGTGAATTTCTGAAAATTTCTGCAACCCGAGTTCCAAGGCTGATTGGAAAGCGCGGTTCAATGATACAGATGATAGAGCAGGCAACCCAAACTAGAGTATTGATCGGTCAAAATGGAATCATAGTTGTTAGCGGCAGAACTTCTGAAGGAATAAAATTATCAATTAGGGCGATAAAGATGGTGGAGGAAGAAGCCCATACCGCTAACCTAACCCAGCGCATAAAAGTCTTACTGAATGTCCAAGAACCCGGCTCCCAAGATGCTTTCCCACCAACTCAGACCCAAAATGGCCAGCTAGAGGAGGTTCAGTCAAGTATCCAAGAAGTAGAGGAAGAGTTAGAAGAGGAAGTCAAAAAGGGTGAGAAGGTGTAATGACTCAGACAAGAAATTTAATAGATGAACAGGGTATACGTACCGATGGTAGACGAGCAGACGAACTGAGAGAAATAAAAATAACCGTAGGTGTAGTAAAAAACGCTGATGGTTCAGCATTTATAGAGTTTGGAAGAAATAAAATAGTGACAGCAGTATATGGACCTAGGGAAGTACATCCAAAACACATGGCACTTCCTGACCGTTGCGTTTTAAGATGTAGATACCATATGACTCCCTTCTCAACAGATACACGCAAAAATCCAGCTCCTTCCAGAAGAGAAGTCGAGATATCGAAGGTCATGAGAGAATCATTGGAACCGGCATTGATTTTAGAAGATTATCCTCGTGCCGCGATAGATGTTTTTGTTGAAGTGCTGCAAGCAGATGGAGGCTCACGATGTGCAGGGATTACAGCTGCATCATTAGCATTAGCCGATGCAGGGATCAATATGCGAGACATCGTCGCAGCATGCGCTGCAGGCAAAGTAGATGATAAGATTGTACTCGACATTAATGACACTGAAGATAAAGAGGGCGGTGCAGATATGCCTGTAGCATATATGCCTCATCTTGAGCAAGTAACATTGTTACAGCTAGATGGCATTTTAACTCAAGGACAGTTTAATGAATGCATTGACATGGCAATAAATGGTTGTAAGAAGGTATATGAGATCCAAAGACAGACTTTGATGCATAAGTACTTCGGCAGTGAAACGGAGTTGAAAGAGGAATAATGAGTTCATCTAGACGCTCAACAATAATAGTTGAACATTTGCGAAAACAACAGATGTGGGAAGCGATATCTAAGGGGAAAAGGCTGGATGGTAGGAATCTAGACGAGATAAGACCTATCGAAGCAGAAGTCAATGTAATAAGAAAAGCAAACGGATCTTCAAAGGTCAACCTCGGAAATTCAGAAGTAATTGCCGGAGTAAAAGTGGAGACTGGAAGGCCCTTCGAGGGGCTGGAAAACAAGGGTGCATTAATTCTCTCTGCTGAGATACTTCCTACCGCATCTCCGTATATTGAACCTGGTCCTCCTGATGAGGAAACAATTGAGTTGGCACGGGTGGTTGACAGAGGAATCAGAGAATCAGAAATGATTGATCTCGATAAACTGGTCTTAGTTCCCGGCGAGATAGTCTATACGATATTCGTAGATTGCAGTATTATTAATGCAGATGGTAACCTGTTTGATGCTACGTCATACGCTGTAGTTTCAGCGTTAATAAGCAGTAAAATTCCAATATTTAAAGTTCAAGACGGTAAAGTAATAGATTCAGGAGATGTCCAAGAACCACCACTTACCACAATACCTATATCCATAACAGCAGCAAGAGTAGGTGACACGGTAATATTGGATCCCACAGCGGAAGAAGAAGCATGCATGGACGCTAGAATTACCATTACAACCAATTCCAATAGCGATTTTACAGCCGTCCAAAAAGGATCGACTGGTGCCTTTACTCTGGAACAATTAAAGAAAGCAGCCGAGGCGGCGAGAATTAAAGGCATAGAAGTGAGAAGTAAAATCAAGGAGCTGACAAATATTGGTAAGTAGGAAAAAGCACGTGTCCACCGCATTGAAGGGTTTGGGAATAAAATACGGATCAACTGTACGTAAGAGATATGGAAAGGCATTCAGGCTGCTAAAGCACAAGAGGCGTTGTACCTCGTGTGGATCATGGAAGTTTAGCAGAATTGCTTCTGGAATATGGTATTGTGCCAAGTGCAAATTTAAGGTGGCCGGCGGAGCATATGACATTGATTTGCAAAAGTTGTAGAACACGGATACGAATATCGGTCAAAACCAATAAGCATAGGTCAAGACGTATAGCAAGAGCAATTTATTATGCTTTAAACTCTGACACGCAGTCTAATTCGACGGACTTAAGATTGGATACGAACGCTAACAATATACCTTCTGTGTTGATAAATTTTGGTAGTAATAATTTATCATTATTTAGAGCGACCATTAATTCTTATTTAAGATTAGCTGATGTTGCGTACAAATGCTTGAAGGTTTAGCGCTATGATTTTATGCTGGTAATTTGTATCACAGGTAATAACAATGAGTGAACAAGAACTTCCACCATGGCTTAAGGAACAAATTTCACGCTTGCAACAGCTTCAGCAGAATTTACAGGCAATTATGATGCAAAAGCAGCAAGTGGAACTCGAGATGGCGGAGATAGAGAGAGCGCTCGAGGAACTAAAGAAGACGGGAGAAGATGAACTAATATACAAGAGCGCTGGTCCTCTCTTAATCAAGGCCAAGAAGACAGAGATTACTAAGGAACTTGAAGAAAAGAAAGAACTTGCAAATACTAGAATTATTGTTCTTGGAAAACAGGAGACAAGGGTAAAAGAAAACTTAAAGGAAGTAGAAAATAAGATTAACCAAATGATTAGGGGCGTGCAGGGAAATGTCGAACCAAAATCAAATACTAGTCCATGACATTAACAAACTATCTTTTTTGATCTTATAAATTTAGAAAAGATCTCCTGATTTAAATACCATTTATCATTAGGACAAACGGGAATGATGAAGAGCTTATATACATTAGTCGTTCCTAATAAATCGATACGTGCAGGTAAGAATTGTAATAGATGAGAGAGAACGAAGTAGCAAAATTCCAAATCTTCTTCGCCAAATGGGGATAACAATCGATTTCGCGTCTTTGGCAGTTGGTGATTATATTGTATCACCTGAAACAGCAATAGAACGAAAAACAATTAACGACTTACTTGCTTCTATATACGACGGGAGACTATACGTCCAGTGTTCAGATCTTATACAGCATTATTCTAGGCCAGTAGTAGTAATCGAAGGAAATATCCGTGACCTTGAGGATCTACACAATATACGGGATGATGACCAATTTAGAATTGTGTTAGATAGAATTCAGATATCATACGATGCCTTAGCAAAGATAGCATTGGATTTCAGAATTCCGATTATACATAGCCCATCCGCAGAATACTCTTCCAGGCTCCTTTTGACTATGGCAAGGAGATCCATGGAAGAAGGACATAGTATTGGTCCTTTCTTGAAGAAGATTAAGAAGAAAAATCCGCTATACCTTCAACAGTTATTCGTACTATCTTCATTGCCTAGTATTGGCAATAAATTGGCGGCAAGGATGCTTAAGAAGTTTAACACGCCTCAACGGGCACTTAATGCATCGATCGCAGAACTTGCTAGCATACAAGGTTTTGGCACTGCCCGCGCAGTTAGAGTGCGAAAAATTTTGGATTGTTCAGAAAATGATAAAATTGACTTACTGACCCAAAGAACACTCCTAGATGATCAGAATAGCTCTCAATGAACTGATAGATTCAAGTTAGTTAACCCTTCCGGATTGATTCTGTCAACAATTATTTATTATTCCTCGTGTGCATTTTGCCCTTGGATCTCCAGTCATTAAGCAGACGTTTTCCACCTTTCGCGAAGTAAGTCGTATCAATAACTTAAATTGGATCCATTATGTTCACTCCATAATATTGATTATCAAGAATACTGACCCCTATAAGCTGAGGAAATGTATATCTTGTAAAAAAGATATTGCACTCAATGAAAAGTATTTTGTGTATCCTTTGTCTCTACAACAGATCTGTCTAGTATGTGGGGAAAAAGAGATTCCTAGAATAATTGAAACTCTAGGGAAAGACCTTAAAAAAATAAAAGAGGTCAGAGAATCTTCTAGTGAGTAATAATTTTGGTGACTGATTCTTCTTCATTCTTCAACCCAGAAATAAGTATTAACAGTGGTCAGATGTTTCAGTGGCATAAAATCAATGACAGTTGGTACGGTGTATATGGTGACCATATTCTAAAATTCTCTTTTCGAAAAAGGTCTAGTTATAGCGAATGTCATAGCCCTGAATATGGAGATTTCGAATTTTATTCATATCCTGAGATCGAGAAATGGGAAAGTAGATTATTCAGATTAGACGATGACATTGAAAAAATTTTGTCAGGATTTTCACATGATGCTTTAGTATCAGAAGCAATAAGAGAATACCCAGGATTGCGTTTACTGAGACAAGAGCCACACCAGTGTATGTTCTCATTCGTGTGTGCTAATAATACGAGTATAACTATGATCCGTAGAATGCTAACCAATCTTTCAAGGAAATTCGGGTCTAAGGTAATATATGATGGAAAAGAATTTTTTACGTTCCCTACAGCGAATACATTGCATAGAGCCACATTATCTGAAATCTGCACATGTGGTCTTGGATATAGATCAACGTCAATTAAAGCTCTTGCCAAAAGTCTTGTTAGAGAAGAATTGGATGTCAAGCATCTAATGCGGTTATCATATGAACATGCTAAGGAATACCTCATGGAAATACATGGTATAGGAAACAAAATTGCAGATTGCATATTGCTATTCTCACTGGAAAAACTCGAAGCTTTCCCTATCGATATATGGATTACTAGAGCTCTTTTCAATTACTACGGATGGCTCAATCAAAACAAAGACAATGAAACTATACGATATAACCGCGATAAGATCACTCCAAAGCAATACACGCAGATTTCAGAGACTATTAGAAAATATTTTGGAAAATATGCCGGCTACGCGCAACAGTTTCTGTTTTATCATATGCGAGAAGAAGTAGGTAGAGAGTGGTAATACTTACAATTTGATCTAATGCTGAAAAGTGGACGACAGATACTAAATAAATCTTAATAGTAATGATATAGGCAAAGAATAGAAAAGAAAAATTGATGATCAAGATCAGCTTAATCCTGTTGCCTTTAGAGCCATCGAAAAAAGGGGCTTTGCCAAATAGGCGGGAAGTGATTTGAAAAATATCTTGGAAATACTAAAAATTATGAAATATGAGGGCCAAATCAAACATCTATCGAATATTTAAGGTAAACCTTTTTTGCAACACAACTAAAATCTTATTTTCCAACTGATGTAATAAAACAATGGAATTAAAGGATAAAATCTAAAAAATGAAAACACAGGTTTTTGTATTCCCATGCAAACGATCTAATAGGTAATCGCAGGTCATACGTCGGTCTACTGGTATCCCAAGGTAATTAGATTCAACGCTATTTATCGCATTAACAAGATCATTCCGTAGAATTACTATCGCCAAAGATAAGTTTCATTTCTTCGAAAGATAATTTTTCTCCCTTTGAAAGCTTTTTAGCAGCAGCCTCCTTTAGCACGTTCCACCTCTCTTGATTCTCTCTACTTCGTTTTGCTCTCTCTTGAGCTGCTTCTATCCTAGTCTCTCGTGATATGTCGCTATCGTGTTGTCTTTTGTGCTTGGGTCCGCTTGCATGGAAGCGAGACTTCCTATATTGGATTGCGTTTAATTGAGTCTCCACCATTTCTAACTTCGCTCCTGCTTCTCTTACTGATCTGATTATTTTTCTCCTATCTTCATAAAGGCTTTCTCGGAGGTTCAGCAAATTATCAAGATTCGTCTTTAACTTGCCAATATTCCTACCAAACTCAGATTTTTGATCAAATAATCTATTCATCTTGCCTTTTAAAGTATCGTACTGCGAGGATTTATCCCTGTAATTGTCTTCTTTCCGATGCATTAATTTTAAGGCATGCAATTTAGTTGCAATCTCTTTAGACCTGGCTACCAACCTTCGCTCTTCATCTTTTGACAACTTCTTTGTTTGTATGTCATGCTCGATCTGCTCCAATGTTTTAGTCAAATTCGCGATGTCGTATCTATCCTTCCGTGATTTCTGAGCTGCAATGGACCCGGTCTTTGCGTCGACAGTCTTCATCTGATTCCTTGCCTCTATGACGCTGTTCTTCAGATCCACGAATTTGTCGTATTCAGCATCCTTCTGATCGTTAACTTCCTTTAACTTGATACGAAAATCCTCTAGTTGTGTCCTTTCCACATCAATATGATTCTTAGTATCGTCGATTTTATCGTTTAATTCCTGAATCTTTTGTTCGCCAATCTTTTGCTCATCTAATAAGGCCTTCTTGAAGTCCAGAAGAATGTTAAGATTAGAATCCGCGGCGTTTTTGTTCTGAGTAGCCCCAGATTTGTTCTCTCTTTCTGCGGTAGTTGCTGTCGCCGTTGCTGAACTCCCACTTCCTTCACTATGCTGGTCTCGTACCAAGTCGCTTGGCAATTGTAATATGGTCAAAGATATATTTTTTCTCATTTTGGAGGGGTCTATAATCCAGAAAAGTGGATTCCGTTGTCCAATAAGGCCATGCTACATCTTTATATGAGATGACATTCTATAGATAATTTGATTATTCATGGAGGATTTTGAAAAGGATTTTCCAGATTTCGACTGGAAAAATACTCCTGCTTACAAGCATCCCAGTGGGAAAGATTGCCCATGTCCTAAGCACGAATATATTCGTGAGCAGATTAATATAGCTAAAACAGTAAGTGATACCAATAGAGAGATCCATGTTGAACAGAGACAAAAAGCACAGGTTACTTTAAAATTCTGCCCGGACCATTATAGTGTGTATTTTGATGAGGTAATTCCGTCGATGCCATTTAAATATAAACTCATGACCAAGATTGCACTTAAAATTGGAGCTGTTGTAATTCAAAAAATACCCTATATGCAATCTGATCAGTGCTTCTATTGCAAGTTCGGCTCAGGGGGCTTCGATAGGAAAAATGAATTGCCTCCTATTTGATCTAGCTTCGGATGGTCTGATGACTAGGATTATTAATTATATTCTGTAACATTGCTGAATGATTTGAAGCAAAGCCTAACGAAAGAATATTTCGTAAAACTATTGACAAATACGGAAAAGAGCGTTTAGTTTCAGTTCTATAGCCCTCAAAGAAGGCCTTTTCAATTGCCTTATATTTAAGGGCCTCAAGATCCATAATGCTTGCTAGAAAGGATCCTATATCCATACTCTGAGAGAATACTGAATTTTTTCGTTCTATAAAACCTAAATCTGTTCTAACTAGACAATTATTCGGCTTTCGGAGATAATTTTGGGATTTGTTATCTGTAAAAACATAACCACCATTATGCAATCTCCCTGTTAATATGCCCGCTTGGAAAGCTAGCGATAGATCATCGCTATCCAAAAACACCCTATAAAGATTTCCGCCTTCTACATATTCTTCGGTTATTCCTGTCGCTGAAATAGATATCAGTTTAGGGGTAGGAATTCCTAGCACTTCCAAGATCCTTCTTATGTCGAACCCTTCGTTTGTGGAAATCCTACCGATAAATGGGGGAGCAGTAGGATGCGCAACAAAAATCGATATTAACGTGTACGCGAATACTAAGAGAAATTCATGAAAACGTTTAGTTGTTTTATTCCTTTTGACAACTACCTTTCGACCACCGAGTATTTCAATAGATATATCTCTTTGCCAATTAATAAAATACAAAACCGCTGCATACATATTATCTAATTACCCGTATATGTTTTTTGAATCTATAATAATGCGTATTACAGTATGATTCTATTGCAAAGGCATACGGGCCATGATAAAGCTAGACGATTCTTCACTCCCGATAACTCTTCTAGCTATGATTCTGTTGTACGGTTTACCACACTTGGCCGGGATTATGTATGGAAAAAGAAGATTATAGAGATGATAGAGAAAGAGACGTTGATCCTTGACCTAGCATGTGGAACAGGAATACTCTCATCACTCATCGCCTATAGTAATAATACTAGAAAGGTAGTAGGTCTAGATCTTATTTTTCCTTATCTGGAGTCTGTTAAAAAGAAAACTGATAAAATTTCTCTTATGAACGGTACAGCGGAAATATTACCCTACAAAAATAAATCATTTGGCTCTGTTGTTTCATCGTATCTTGCTAAATATGTCAATATTGAGATGGTTGTAGCTGAATGCTGGCGCGTTCTTGAAGATAATGGTACTGTAATTTTCCATGATTTTACTTTTCCACAGAATACTGTTATTCGCCATATGTGGAGAGCCTACTTTTTGATTTTGCGCTCAAGCGGCCTCTTGGTAAAAAATTGGGCGATCGTTTTCAGAGAGTTAGATCAAGTAATAATAAATAGCAAGTGGATAACAAATACCAGAGATGCATTAAAGCAAACGGGTTTCAGGGACATAAAGTGTACATACTACAACCTAGGAATCTCTGCCATTATATCTGCTAGCAAGCCATGAATGAAGACGCTCGACTTAAGGAATGGTTTGTACCAAAATTTGGCCCCCTGAAATTTCGAATTTTTGTAGGTTTGCTATTCCTACCTTATACTGGAATGTGTGTCTCCTATACTATAATAGGCTCAATGCTGTCACATGATTTGCACTGGGATAGGGTCGCTGCAATCGTCGTGATATACACATTGGCATTGGGAGTGTCTGCTCATGCAGCCGATAGCCTGGGGTCTAAACGTATTAAACCGTGGGGGACTTACTTTAAAAAACGCGACCTTGCGCTACTGATGGTCGTCAGTTTGTCAGCTTCTTATTTGATTGGAACTTATTATATAGTCTCTTACGTGCCATTGCTCTCGATTGTGGCTATTCTGGAAGGATTTTTTGTGTTTGCTTATAACTTTGAATTGTTAAAGGGTTTTTTTCATAAAAATTTTTGGTTTTCATTATCATGGGGAGTCCTGCCAGTTTTGGCTGGATACGTGATGCAGACTAATTCGATTGGAATCTTGTCCATATTAGTGTCTATTCTAGCAGGTTTTTTAAGCTATGTAGAGATCAAAATCTCGCGGTCTTATAAGGAATTAAAAAGAAGCGACGCTGACGGAGAGGACGCAAGGAGACTAGAGACCATCCTCAAAACAATTAGCTTGAGTACTATAATCTCTGCCATAGTTATTATTATCTGCAGAATGAATTTTGATTTCTTATAAATGAGTATACTTTATCGTAAGGTTAAATGGCTGTGGTTGTTGTTCTAGCCCATACAAATGATAACGTATCTCGTACAATATTACAATGCATTCACGAATTAGAAAGAAAGTCAGCTATCAAATTATCTCTGTCCAAGAGGGTATTTTTGGCCGAGCTTAATACCGTCGAACAACTAATGAGTATTCTGTCTAGGTCAGAAACTGAGATAAAAATTCTAAAACAAACTGAACAAGATAGTCTTATTGAGCGTCACGTGATTATTATCAGCAAAAGAACGAATGACAAATTGGTTTATGCAAAATCTTATATTTTTCCTGAAAACCTGCCTCCAGGAATTGTTGACAAGATCAAAAGGAAGGACCAGGGGATAGGTAACATCATTGCTTCTTCGGAGCTTGAAACCTTCAGAAGACTTCTTAAAATCGGCTATGAACCAAAAACTAGAGCTGTATTCAGAATATACGAAATCCTATGCAAAAAAAAAGTCGCAATGGAAATCAAAGAAACCTTCATGCTAAAATAATAATCATGATTGTCAAACTTTGAAATAGATGGACCGGGTGGGATTCGAACCCACGACCTCAGCAATGCCAATGCCGTATCCTACCAGGCTAGACGACCGGCCCTGGCGTATCTCAAAAGACTTGGCTCTCGATATTAATAGGTTTAACACAAATACACAATATTATAATTATCCTACTCTCTGTCAAGTATCGGTAGAGTGGCTCAGGAGCAATCTATAGGCGCAATAATAAAATATCAATCATCTTTAGAAAATTTTGCGTCTCCTGAGTTTCTATTACTAAAAAATAGAAGAGGCTTCTGGGGTTTTCCACAAGGACATAAGGAAAGAGGAGAATCGGATATCGAGACCCTACGAAGGGAAGTATCAGAGGAGACAGGGATCGTATATCTCGATATTCAGTCGTATGTTGGGAAAATTCGTTACTCTTATTTTAAGGCAGATGGAATGAAATCAGAAAAGGAAGTTACCTTTTACTTTGCAACAACGTCAACTCGAGAGATCAAAATCTCAGAAGAACATGAGGGGTACAGATGGCATGCATTCCATGACGCTCTATCAATACTAGACCATAGACAGCTGAAATCTATTCTGCTTAAGGGTCACAGACGGGGTCTCTACTGAGCTGAGCAGGCTGCTTTACTTGCTTCAACCATATCGCAATAGATTTATACTATTCCCTATTCGAACTATGAAGAGGATATGCAACATGGTATCCGGTAAACGCATAGTACTGACAGCAGACCGAAGCCTCATGACAAATTACAGGGGTAACTTTCTATATGGCTTCATAGCTTGTGGGCCTTATGAGCTCGTGCCTGAATTTGTCTTTGACAAGCTCTTCTGTCCATCTGTTGAGACTGATAAAAGTACCGGCGAGGTTAAAGTAGCCCAGTGCGGCTTGAGGAGAATAGAAGGATCGCTGCTAAAGGAATACAAACATGAGGATATCTTTATCGCACATCCAGAGATGCTTAACAAATGTGTCGGTTCAGACACGAAAATTGTAGGGGTTAATGTGATGGACCCTTTGGGGATGGCTCCAGTCACAACTACTATGTCTCCGGAAAAATTGTCTTATGTTGCTATGAAGTTCAAGAAAATGTGTGCTTCTATAATACAATTGAAAAAGAAATATGATTTCAAGGTAGTAATAGGAGGAAATGGTGCCTGGGAATTGGCGAAACCAGACAGAATGAAAATTCACGGAATTGATACGGTTGTTATTGGAGAGGCTGATGAACTAGCCCTTGATTTATTCCATGACCTAGAAGCAGGTGATGTACCGGAATTACTCCATACCTATGTAAGGAACATCGAAAATATCCCCATGATACGAGGACCAACAATTAATTCGTTGATTGAAGCTATGCGAGGATGCGGAAGAGGATGTGATTTTTGTGACGTTAATAAACGCTCAAAAAAAGACATACCTTTAGAGAGATTGCAAACAGAAGCCAAGATAAATTTGAAGTATGGATTTGATTCTATCTGGTTGCAATCGGATGAGATGCTTTTGTATGGATGCACTAACAAGGACTTTGTTCCAAATGCAGAGGCTATTTTAGATTTGTGGGAAGGGCTAAAGGCAGTGGGTGCTAACTTCATAGGTACTACGCATATGACCCTGTCTGCTGTTGCCTCATCACCGGATCTTATCAAGAAACTTTCAGAAGTCAACAATATGGACAGTAATGGTCGGTGGCTCGCAACTAATTTGGGAATAGAAACCGTTGCACCAAGGATGGTCAAGAAGCACCTCGGAATAAAGACTAAGCCATATCAGCCTGAGGAATGGGGTGCAGTAGTGAGAGAAGGAGCTAAGATCCTTAACAAGAATCATTGGTTCCCAGCATTGACACTGATCATCGGTTGGCCGGATGAAACCCCGGACGAAACTCAATATACAATTGATCTCATCCAAGATTTTAGAGAAATGAATATGAGAGGTTTGCTTGCCCCATTGCTTTACCAAGACTTTTCAGAAAAGAATTCAATGCACTTTGGTAACCTCAATGAAGCACAGTTTACCTTATTCTGGAAGTGTTGGCAGCACAATCTTTGGGTAATCGATGACATCATTCCGATAATTATTAGAAATAAAACCTATGGTCCACCTATGAAGCTATTTATGGCAGCCCTAATTAAAGCCGGGACGTGGGCGATAATGAGGTACTTAAGAGGATTGTCAAAAGATCTGTTCAACGGTCAAATTCCTGAAGATATTGTCGATAGGCATGCAAGGAAAAGATCGGCAACGGCCCCAGTACCAAGTCGTTTATAAAATATAGCTATTAGTTTTTTATTACTT
Organism: Candidatus Nitrosopolaris sp.; assembly: GCA_036519475.1. Taxonomy (GTDB): domain Archaea; phylum Thermoproteota; class Nitrososphaeria; order Nitrososphaerales; family Nitrososphaeraceae; genus DATDLD01. Next base: position 46,284 of record DATDLD010000098.1, read on the forward strand.
ATTTTTTAGATTCCAGATGTGCTATTACATCGTCTGCTATAGTCGCGCTCTTTGGAGTTAAAATAATGAAGTAATTTTTGTCTGCTCGTTCAACAGACGGTACGGTCTTGTATTTCTTGGTAGCAACATCAAACTCAACCATGCCCGGGGTCATTTCGCCTTTAGTGTAGATCATCAATAATACATCACCAGATAAAGGTGTGAGTGGTACTATTGAGAATAAGTAGCCTTTGTATGAGCTAACAGGTAGAAGCTGTTTCATATATGGCGCAACTGATACAAGATAAAGAAATACATCCTCTATTGTATAAAATTCCTCAAATTCATATTTCATATGCTCTTTCCAATTTACTCTGATATAAGGGTTTAAAAAAGCAAATTATGAAAAAAATATTAGCCATATGACTCGAACTTTACATCATAGCTCCCATCCTTTCTTTTGTTGCGTTCTGTGACAAAACCTTTAGGAATCAAGTAATCAAGTGCACCATCTACGGTACCCTGCCAACCACATACATAGAATGAAGTATTTTCTGGAGTTATTTTTTCACCAACTATCTCCTCAAGAGGGGATCGTTCGATTCCTGGTTTGGGTCTTAGAAAAGATTCTACTCTGCCTTTTTGTCCGCCCCATGTTCTGTTAAACCATTCCTGGGGCCTGCTAATGCTTGCTCTATAATGGAAGTTCCATTTGTCTCTCCCCCTGTCGACGCTCTCTTCTTCCAAATCAAAGAGCAGATCCCGATAACTTAATTCGTCAACGTAACTTGCCCCATGTAACACAATTATTTCTCGTTTAGTCTGAATGGATCGTAAGTGTAAAGAATATGCTATGAATGGTGCCAAGCCTGTTCCTCCTCCTATTAGGACTAATCTCCTATTATCCTCTGTTCCGTCGTGCATCTTTTCGTTAATAGTAAAGATGCCAGTAGGTTTTACCCATGCTATATCATCTCCTTCCTTCTTGTTGAATAACTCAGTTGTTAAACGACCCGGGACAGGCTTTCTAACCCATCTTACCAGTAATTCAAAATATTTCTTCCTTTCAGGAGGTGATGCTATAGAATAGGCTCTGCGAATAATTTTACCCTCGTTAGGCACATAAAGGCCTATGGTCACGAATTGACCTGGTTTAAAGTCAGGAACAGCCCCGTCCAGAGGATTTATGCGTAATATAATAAGGTCCTCCTTGAGGACGCGAATATAGGAGATCCTCCCTTTATTATCAACTACCATATACAATCGAGATTCGGTTTATGCTAAATAAATATATCGTAACTGATTCAATTATTAACATTACATTTTAGATATAATGCATCTCTTTACCTTAGATATGCCAATATCCCGTACCATTTGTGAACTTACTACACACCTCTCGCCCTTAACCCATTTGTAAACAGAATTAGATTTGAAATAGTGTAATGGTTTTACCTATCCTACAGCCCCGGATGCTCCATATGGTAATAGTACGTAGGATAACTACGTAACAGCATAGGAGAACCAATGATCTGACCCTATAAATACTATAGTAGAATATTATATTATATGAAACAAGAAGAAGTCACTATTAAAAACCTCTCTTCGACTATTACAGTAGATTTTCCAAAGACTCCAGCAAGCGAAAGAACGACTAGCCAACATGAGCTGATAGTAAGGATTAATGGTACACTCCCAGATATTTCAACCCTAGGTAGTGAGGAAAAGTCAGAAAGGACAGCAGAGATAAAACGACAAAATATAAGCACAAACTCTTCTTGCTCACTATTTGCCAGAGATGAAACTAACCAAAATTTTCATATGCTTGTTGATGTAGGTCAAGACATACTCAAGAGTATCGAAAAAGGCACTACAGATCTAGGGTTCAATTCAGGAAATTCTTTGTCTTTGTCATCCTCTATTCCTGGTGCATTATTACTAACTCATTCAGATGACGATCATATTAAAGAACTACCTATGCTGGTGAACAAAGTTGATAAATTGACAGGCAATTTGAAGATATTCTGTACTGTGGAATGTCGCGATGAAGTTATCAAAAAGTTCCCACAGCTATCCAAAAGAACATCTGATAGGGTTTCATTTAATATAATACAGCCAGACAAAATTTTCAAAGTTGGCCCATTTTCAGTAATGCCGGTTTTAGCAGATCATGGCAATGATTCTCAGAATGGTTCTGTCGTCTATATAGTGGGAGGGGTAGATACAAAAATAATTATTGGCTGGGATTTTCTTTCATTGCATAATGCTGACCCTAATCTGTTCTGGAAGCCAGATCTTCTTATCTTAGGTACCCAATCTTACAATCCTCATCCTCAACAAACTGGATCTATCAGTGTAAGTGATGCATTTGAACTCGTAAGAAGATGGAATGCAAAGGAATGCTATATAGTTCAATATAGTGGACTGCTTGACTTTGAAGAAGCATCAAATCAATGGTTTAGGGGTCCTGTAAAGGCAATGACAACTGACGAGCTTCAAAGAGCAATAAACGAGCATCTTGGGGTCACTGGGGATAATGGCAAATTTAGAATGACAGTAGCCAAAGAAGGAATGGTTTGGACTAAGAAAGAAGAGCAAGAACAACAACGCCAATCCTCTGATGAAAATGCTCCTATAGGCAAGGTACTTGAAATTGAAAGCCTCCAGAAATATGTTGTGAAGATTGAAAATGTAGATACACAGCATAGATTGAAACTTACAGTTGAAGATTCGGTTAACAGGTTTAACTTCGAATTTGTTAGACCAACTAATGATGGAAATAATGGGGATATTGTATATGCCCAAGGAGTGAAGGGAATGATGACGAAAGGACCCGAGTTAAAGGTGGAGATAGTTCCATCACAG
>DATDLD010000099.1:0-3060 GCA_036519475.1 Candidatus Nitrosopolaris sp.
AGTCTGCTCCAGCATTATTTTCCTGTTTATCGTTGAACTTGAAGTCTGACCATTTTTCTATTGATATATTCAGAGGAGCCAAAGCACATGGTGTCATTTTTACACCTGATGAACCTGCAAGCAATCCTATTGTCTCTTCCAGAGTCGGATTATGTCCTACTAATAATACACACGTGTATTTTTCAGATAGTCCTTTTATGATTTTCAAGTAGTCTTTTGGTTCAGCTTGATAAAGGGATTGTTCAAGGACAATTTTTCCTTGATAGCTGCCGCCTTTAGCCACAAGTTCAGCAGTCGTCTTAGCTCGCAGTGCAGTAGAGCTTATTATAAGATCTGGGAATAGATCCTTATTTCTAAGCAGTTTTCCCATATCTAATGCATCTTGTTTAGCGAGCTCATCCAATGGTCTAGCATGATCAGATAAGTTCTGACCTTTCAGGATGGACCTGGCATGGCGAAGTATAAGCAGAGTTTTCATTATTATTGCGCTATATTATCACATGTATCATTTTATTATTATATATAATGAAATTTTGGCTTGTTGAATAATAACCACTTCTTTGTTGATCGCTACCATCTTATAGTGGCGTTCCGCCTGGGAATAATGTATAGTGATTGATATCCTTTACTCCAAATATGTTTATTGTAAAGGTAGAATTATCTCCTGCTAGAAGTGAGGAAACTAGTACAGAACCGCTTTGGACCGTAATCAATCTATTATCCTTATCATATACGCAGCAAACACTTGTACAAAGGGAATGTCTTGTGTAGAATTGTTGGTTATCGTTCCAGCTATTGTATCTGAAAAATCGCCGCTTTGAAATCTATGATCCGTTATAGTGAGATACTTGCTGTGAACTACATTTCCTTGTATAGCCGAACCCCGATCAAGTTGTGCATCAGACTGCAATAACGCCCATGCAGATCCTAATAAGAGCAGGGTCGATACTATAATGAGATGAACGAAGACAGGACTGATCCCTTAGATTTGAATGTCAATCTAGTGTACAGCTAATAAGGGTTTACTATGAAGTCATCCTGTGGTATGTATTATTCCTAGCAATTACTAGTCCAACAGTGAATAATACTTTTGATGCCTCCTCAACGATCTCCTAGATCATGACTTACCATACATGAAGTATTTTTAGCAAGCTTAACTTCATATTAGAATGATAGCTACACCATCTCATGTCTTGTATTCTGTGTTAAATGCATCAAAAATGGAGATAGTTATTTAGCAATTATCAAGAAACAAATGCACCTTTATTTTGGGCGTTATTCTGTGTCGGCTTTTCTACATATCTAATGAAAAAAAGCGCACTATATGCTGATTTTGTTGTTGATTCGCTAGAGGAGGGAAGAACACCTAAAACTCTTCCTATATTAGTAAAAAGTTCTATTGTGGGATTACAACTCCCATCTTCTTTGAATTTAATAATGAGCAGATTTCCTAAAGGTTTATCGTCTGCAACATATCCATAGATTAAGCATTCAGCTCTAATAGGCCGTGGACTAGTGTGTGATAAAGTTGCCAAAGTAGAGAAAGGCACTATATTGTCTCCAGTAGTAACAGCATTCAATTTGGCAGAATTGTTCACATTAGTAGTCCTGTTAATTTGTGCTGATGCTGATTCTATGAGAATAGTTAACAAATATACAAATGAATTTATGATGATCAATATTATGAGAACTATTGCGACTAGGTACATCATAAGACTCTATATCTTTCAGGTATCTAAATAGTTAGTTGATTATCCAATCTCTATCTTTTTTAGTCAAGAGTGCTACAATTTTTACTTTCCTCTTTGTTTCCGAACCCTTTTCATAAATCTGTTGAAACATAAATTTTGCTCTTTATCACTACCATTTTAAGAAGCTAAACCGTCTTAGATCTCTTGAACAGTACCTATTAGTTCTTATCGCAACTCCTTATAACCTTTTAAGAACTTCACATGAGCATCATAGCCTTCATTGCTAATCGCATCCATCGTATTTTCAAAGACTGCAATTAGATTTTTTACATGTACATCTAATGACTGAATAATACGTGAATCCTTTCTTGAAGCTATATCTATAGATCGAACAGATTTGTCTTTGAGTATCTGAGTTTTGTCCTTGTATTAAATGATTATTTTGAATAATATTATATACTCTCTGATGAAATGAGGTAATTGATTTATTTGAGCATCTCCAACTGAAATATAGAATTAATCAATGTCCACAATCAGCTAGAAGGAATAATTCTATAGACACTTCCGTTTCCATATGATAGTATATACAAATATCCATCTGGCCCGGTCTCCAGATCTGTAATGCCACCAAAACCTGTTCCAAGAGCTATTGCAGAGACCTCTTGATTGTTGTCTGCGACCAAGTCAGATAAACCAGGCTGCTTATCGTCAAATTTAAGTGTGGTTCTATTTTCGTTTACTTTAAAATAATATAAATTACCTTTTGTTATGTCACCCACAAAGATGTTATTCTCATAATTAGCTCCAAGCTTGGAGGATTTCAAAAACTCTATATCAGTAACTCCTATTGAGTCTAACCAGCTAAAGACAGGATCTGCATACTTAGATCCTTGAAAATGTACCAACTGATCTTCAGTTATACCACTTTTGGATATAGGCCCCATCACCTTTTTCCATCCACTGTTAAAACCCGAGTTGACTACATTGATTTCATCATACGAATTTTCGCCATTTTCTGTATCCCATAATTTACTTGTCACAGGATCAAACGCTAGTCCGAAACTATTTCTAATACCATATGCATAGTATCTACTTAACTTGTTATCGGTGCTACTACCAGCATCAGTGGTCTTGTTCTGAACTGAAAATGGATTATTAGGAGCTGGAGAACCGTCAGCTGGTTTAACTCTGAAGATAACCCCGCTATCATCGGGTGGCGGTCCAGCATTAATGTTCTGCAACTGACCATTCCTTTGTAGTTCACCTATCACTGCGTAGAGATAATTATCAGGACCTAAAGCTAATTTACCTCCTTGGTGGTTTGTGCCTGGTTTTGCTGGTAGATCTAGAATTAAAGTAGGATTGACCA
>DATDLD010000100.1:0-2770 GCA_036519475.1 Candidatus Nitrosopolaris sp.
CTGTTTAAATGTCCCCTCTGTCGGCCTAGTGATAGCTGGTGATGCTGCCTACAACGACGTTCACCTCTACCTCGTCGAGTCAAATGCAAAGAGTCGCCGGGAGTGGATCTCTGCACTCGACAAAATTGAGTCGCTCAACCCTCGCGCAGTTATCGCCGCACATAAGCGACCTGGTAACGACGACAATCCCCGGATCATCGAGGAGACCCGGCAGTACATACACGATTTCGACCGGATAGCCGAAATGACGACAACCGCGCAGGAGCTCTACGACAAGATGCTAGAACTCTATCCAAATCGGGTCAATCCTGGGTGGGCACTCTGGAGTTCGGCGCGCGCCGTCAAACAGTAATTTAGGAGTTGCTAATGCATGAATTTCTCAACCTAGTGTTATATGCGGACTTACCTAGTTATCATTAATCAAAATGGGTTGAATGAAAAACGTTTCTGGAGAGAGATATCCTAAGTGTTACAAGTTGGATTAGATACGGCAAACAAAGATATATCATATGTAAGGAATCAAGCTAAAACTAACATCAAAAAATACATTGACGAGCGGCTGCCAGAAGAATATGCTCTAGTTCATGCGTCTGTATTTCACATCATCTCCCCTTTGCTCAAATCTTCATTCTTTAAGGATTCAAAAAGCAAAAAGACTGATAAAGCACAAGAGTAGGAAGAGAATTTAGTTCCATTCTCCTTTTTTAAGACATATGTATCCTTGATCGGTTGTAATATAGATGCGGCGTGCTTCAATATAGTGCAATAACTCTTTGTCTACCATCTCTGCCATGCTGAAATATTCGACTAAACCAAGTTCAGACATTTTCATGCATGATAGGTAACTTAAATAATAATAATTTTCAGTCTGATAGTAAGTAGATGATTTTCAAACTTTTCTCTTTACTTAACAAAAAAGGCTATGAATATACACTGATGTCTATGTTAGTAGTCAGTTGGCCCATTTGCAGTATATGGATGACTTTTAACTATCTAAAAGACTTGATTGGTTATTTGTGATTTGTTTTCACTAACTGATTATCTTATCCTCCACCGCTTCCACCAATGGTTCCATTATCTGACAGTTTCAATAAATGTCCAAATGTTTTGTCACTATCTGTACTAATTCTCGCAACAGGCTCGTTACTTGTTGCATTTCTCTCCCACCATGTAACAATTACATTGCTATCATTATCTCCAAATGTGTCAATCTGTGCGTCCTGTGAATCAGCCTTAGTAGTATTGCTGAGATTAATTTTATCTCCAAAAGTCTTGCCTCCGTCAGTTGAACTTTAAACATTACCTCGTCATTATTTCCTGTTTTGTTGTCCCACCATACTATGTAGATATTGTCCCAGAGGTAGCAATTGGTATGTGGTGTGGTAATGGTGTCTTGTGTCCAGAAACAGGACTACCGTCAGGATCAGAAAATGCATTTGCTGATTGTTGTTGTAGTATTGGAGTTAAACCCATTCCAATCATTATTGTAGTTGTCACCACCATTGCGGTAGCCCTTGAAGTAAATTGTCTATTCACGAGATTCTTGTAAATGATTATGCTATAAAAAGGAAATCTACAGTCTGGTCCTAGAACCAGTGTTAATGTTTACTACTACTTTTTGAGATTTTCCATGGCTTTGCTGTCTCGCTCTATAGCTGAACGGTAGGATTCAAGTGGCGTCATTCCTAGTATTCTGAAAAGAAATATGACATATGTGTGAGTAAAGTAATTTTGGCCGCCAAAAAAGAAAAAAAAGACTGTTAGCCTTTGTGAGATTGTCTTATTTGAGATTGTATTTTTAGTGTTTAGTGCATTAGCAACTAGAATATTGATAGTTATACAATAATGACTTTGATTATTCTTCCACGTCGAAATATATATAGAACTACATTCCTAGTTTCTAAAATTAGCTTTGAAGTTCGAGGAGTTTAAAGTAGGCCAAACATTTAAATCCAATTTCAGCATCAATGAGGACGAATTTAAACAGTACATATCCTTTTCTAAGGTAAAAAATATTTTGCATCAAAAACCTGAACTGGCAGCAAAAGAAGGGATTAAAGGAACTCTTTTACCTGGTAGAGCTTTACTGGCACGTGCTGAAGGCGTGATGACACAGCTAGATGTATTTTCTAATAACATTATGTTGCTTTATGGGATGGACGGAGATCCTAAATGGAATAATAGAAATACTAGATTTTTGGAAGAAGCTTATGCAGGAGACGAGCTTGAGGTAGAATATCATGTATCAGATAAAAGAGAAGGAACAAACACTGAAAGGTACGGTATACTATCAATTGATGTTCAGATTAAGCGAATACGTGATGGCAAACTTGTAATAGTATCACACAGGAATCTTTATAGAATAAAAAAATAAATTATAAATTAACTAGCTTAATCGCATTTATCAAGATATCGAAGAATATCATCGATACGCACACATTAATTAAAAATCTTATGGCTTAAAGAATAATCACGTATGCCAGAATAAGACCAGAGATTACAAATACTGGTTTTATGATGATAACTAATGAGTAACATGAGGAATATCGACTCTATTCCTGTTTCCAGTTTCATGAGCGTCAATTTAAAAACGGAGATGGCTGATCAAAATATTCATGCGGCATGTAAAATAATGAATAAAAATAACATTGGAAGCGTGATTGTGGTGAAAGAATACACTACTGAGCCTGTTGGTATAATTACAGAAAAAGATATTGTACGCATTATTGGATCATCAAAGCCATCCCTTTTGCATTTACCCTTACGGGAA
>DATDLD010000101.1:0-14763 GCA_036519475.1 Candidatus Nitrosopolaris sp.
TTGATGTTCATTTCACTTTTCTTGCGAATATAAGATAAGTAGTATGTCCTATCATCCTCATTGAGGGTCTAGTCATTCCTTGCCTTGCCTCTATATTTCTAATCATCAGCTCAACACAATCAATATCTACATAATCATTCTCTTTAAGTTCAAACGCGGTTCTTTCCAGTTGATTGACAGTAGGACAGATCGCAACAAAGGAACCGCTACCTTTTAATGCCTTACGTACTTCCCTGATCAAAGTCCACGGATCGCCAAGGTCCACTATTGCAATGTCGACATCGGTAACATCAATGCCTTCATGAGGATCGTGACGGTTCATCGTAACGTAATCAATTACCCCAGCCTTCTCCAAATTGCGCTTTGCGATCTCCATGAAATTTTCATTAACATCAAAGGTGTAAATATGTCCATTAGGTCGTACAATACTTGCCATAAATGTAGTCAGCGCACCACTTCCAGTTCCAATTTCTAATACCATCGATCCATTTTCTAGACCTGTCCTTGCCACAATGAAGCCAAGATCTTTTGGATATATAATTTGGGTTTTACGTTCCGATTTCATTATAAAGTCATGAGTTGTAGGTCTAATAAGATATATGACGCTGCCTTGCGATGTTTCTATGCTCGAACCATATTCAAGTCCAATTACCGATGAGACGTCTATTATACCTAAGTGAGTATGTAACCTCTTCTCCAGCTCGACCCGAATCAACCACTTCTTTCTTGGAGTATGAAAAAATAAAACGTAGAAGCCTTGTTCAATCTTCATTGGCAGCAATAACACAAAAGTTACAGGTGATAAAAATCATTCCTAGATAAAAACTTCCATTTTTTTCCCTTATATCCTCCTGCTCGTTAAAATATTACCATATTCCGCTATGCTTAATGGCTTCTACAGGATAAAAATTTTTATCAAAGAGGATATCTATACCTGTATGTACCTGTGTGTGTATAAAGTGTATAAAGGATGAGAGCAGAGGAATTTTCAAAAAATATACTTGGTGTTGATCCTCAGATAAGGTTTGCTGGGATAATGGAAAAATCAGGACATCTGTACGCTGGAGGTATGAGGGAAGGAAAAGAAGAATATTTGAGAGGAAGAAGCCCAGAAATAAGTTTTGCTCAAACTGCATATGTTGTTGATTTGAGAAAAATGTTTTCATCAGAATTAGGCGAACTAAAGTATGTTGTCTATGCACATGACAAAGTAAAGTTGTTCAGTATAGTAGTCAAGGACCACATATTGGTGTTTTCTGCAGAGAGCACCGCAGACATAGAAGATCTAACTAAAAAGGTCTTAGAATACGTTGAATCAGTGAAAACAGATCTATCACTTTATCCGCCGGCTAATATAGTAAACAACGAGAAGAAGGAGATCTTAAGAAATCTTCATGAATCTGGTATGTCAGAGGATATAATAGCAGAACAGCTTGACCTTGACTTGAACATGGTTAAGATGCTCATTCAACAGATGTGATACAATAAGTTCAACTTTTTCTAAACTAGTCATTATACATCTAGAACATAACAATCTTTGAATGCTATTATGATACATGAATAACGCTAGATAAGAATATTGAGAAAGAGGGAATTTGCTGATAGACTTATATATGTTCTCTGGACTATTGATAAATCTTAGCTTTGAAGTATATGATATTTTTTCTTGAGCAAAGAACTAGCAATAATAAGCTGAAAGATGGAGGTTTGAATGGATATGTCTACTGAAAAAAAAATAGTCAAAATTACAGATCATGTTTACCAGCCTAAGCACGAAATCTTACCTAAGAGTGAAGCGGAGCTGGTTTTAAAAGGATACAACGCAAAGCCCGGCCAACTACCATATATTATGTCAAGTGACAAAGGTATTGAAGATCTAGACGTGCGACCTGGCGATATTATTAAGATAACTAGGAGCAGCCCAACGTCAGGTGAAAGTGTATATTACCGCTATGTGGTAGAGGGTTGAAGTGGATTTGAGAGGAGCTAGCAGATATGTGGCCTATAATTAATGACATTTTGAGGAGGGAGGGTGTTGCAAGACAGCACTTGAATTCCTATAATGAATTTATGGAACGTGGTTTACAGAGTATCATAGACGAGGTAGGCGAAATTGAAATTGAGACTTCTGAATATCCTTATAAAATAAGGCTTGGCAAGATAAAGCTACAGCAACCAAGGATCATGGAGCTTGACGGTTCGATAACGCATGTTGCCCCGATGGAAGCAAGACTTCGTAACCTGACATATGCGTCACCAGTGATGCTTGAGTGTAGCATTGTGGAAGATGGCAAGATATTAGAATCCAGATTTATCCATATTGGTGACATGCCCGTGATGATCAAGTCCAATGCTTGTATTCTGCATAATCTACCCGAATCTAAGTTGATTGAACTTGGGGAAGACCCACGGGATCCAGGAGGTTATTTTGCTATCAACGGATCTGAGAGGGTAATAGTGGGGCTGGAAGATCTTTCTTACAACAAGATTATAGTAGATGCTGAGGAGGCCACGGGCGCGCTCCTATACAAAGCTAAAGTGTATTCCTCAATAGTGGGTTATCGAGCAAAGCTAGAACTTATATTACGACCCGATGGATCAATAGTTGCAAAGATTCCAGGTTCTCCGGTGGACATCCCATTAATTACTTTGGTCAGAGCATTAGGCTTGGAATCAGATAAAGACATCGCAAACGCTGTATCATTAAATGGCATCATCCAAGATGAGCTAGAGCCATCATTTGAAAAGGCAGGAGATATTATCACAAGCCGAGACGCCATAATTTACATAAGTAAAAGAATTGCGCCTGGGATGCTTGAAGAATTTCAAATCAAGCGTGCAGAGACACTTCTTGATTGGGGTTTGTTGCCTCATCTTGGCAAAAATCCTGATAATAGACATGAAAAAGCTCTGTTCTTAGGCGAAGCTGCCAGCAAATTAATCGAATTAAAACTGGGATGGATAGACTCTGACGATAAGGACCATTATGGTAATAAAGTTATTAAGTTTGCTGGCCAAATGCTTGCAGACCTGTTCAGAACTGCCTTTCGCAACTTAATAAGAGATATGAAATATCAACTAGAAAGATCGGGTCAAAAGCGTGGTATTAATGCAGTTGCAGCAGCTGTACGACCAGGTATCATCTCTGATAAATTAAATAATGCAATCGCAACAGGAAATTGGGGGAGGGGAAGAGTAGGCGTAACTCAGCTTCTCGACAGAACTAATTACATGTCTACTATAAGCCACTTGAGAAGAATTCAATCTCCTCTGAGCAGAAGCCAGCCTAACTTTGAGGCGCGAGATTTACACGCTACTCATTTTGGCAGAATTTGTCCAGCTGAAACACCTGAAGGTTCCAATTGTGGTCTCGTAAAAAACCTCGCGCTCTCAGCAATAATCTCCGTAAGCGTTTCGTCAGCCGAGATTGTAGAAAAATTGTATGAGCTTGGAGTTGAACATGTAGACGAGGCAAATGAGAGACTCAAGAGCATAGGTAGCAGAATATTCGTTGACGGAAGATTGATAGGGTATGCCGAGGATGGCCAACATTTATCATATACGTTAAGAACTATGAGGAGATCCGGCAAGATTCATCCTCACATAGGAATCTATTTCTATGCGTCTTTGAACGACAATGCTACTAGACGGCTATATGTTAGTTGCAACGCAGGACGCGTCTTACGACCTCTTGCAATAGTCAAGGAGGGAAAACCACTAATGAATGAGGAAATAATTGAGAAGGTCACAAAAAAATTCCTATCGTGGACTGATCTGCTCTATATGGGTATTATTGAATTGGTTGACGCGAATGAAGAGGAGAATAGCTATGTGGCCATCGACCGATCAAAGCTCGAAAATACCCATACTCATTTGGAAATCTTTCCGTCCGCAATTCTCGGTGTAGGGGCATCTATTATTCCATATCCTGAACACAATCAATCGCCTAGAAACACATATGAAAGTGCAATGGCGAAGCAGAGCCTAGGATTCTCTACCCCGTTGATGAATGCCAGTACTTATGTAAGACAACACTTTATGTTATACCCTCAGACTCCTATTGTAAGTACTAAAGCCATTAGCCTGCTAGGCCTAGATGATCGTCCAACAGGTCAGAACTGCGTGGTCGCTGTGCTACCCTTTGAAGGTTATAATATTGAAGATGCGATAGTGTTTAATAGATCGTCAGTAGACAGGGGTCTTGGCAGGACATTTTTTTACAGAGTCTATGAAGCAGAAGCTAAACAGTATCCTGGGGGCATGAAAGATAACTTTGAACTCCCGGCATCTGACGCTAATCTTCGTGGGTACAGAGGCGAGAAAGCTTATAGACTGCTAGAGCAGGACGGTGCAATCATGCACGAAGCAGTAGTCACGGGTGGGGATATTCTCATAGGACGTACGTCGCCTCCAAGGTTCATGGAAGAATACAAAGAGTTTGAGGTCAAAGGACCATATAGAAGGGATACGTCAGTCGGTGTTAGACCGTCTGAAAATGGTGTTGTTGATAGCGTGATAATGACTCAATCCGTTGAAGGCGGAAAGATGTACAAGATCCGGGTTCGAGATTTGCGAATTCCTGAAATTGGTGACAAATTTGCATCAAGACATGGGCAGAAAGGTGTCCTGGGTATGCTCGTTAGCCAAGAAGACCTTCCTTATACAGAAGAGGGCATTGTTCCTGATATCATGATAAATCCTCATGCATTCCCTTCTCGAATGACTGTAGGACAATTTATGGAATCCTTAGGAGGTAAAGCCGCGGCCCTCAGGGGCAAAATCGTAGATGGATCGGCATTTCTAGGTGAAAAATTAAACGACATAAAGTCTGCGATGGAAAATTATGGATTCAATTACAGTGGAAAAGAGATCATGTATGATGGCAGAACTGGAAAAAAGTTCCCAGCCGATGTATACATAGGGGTTGTATACTATCAGAAATTACATCATATGGTTGCAGATAAAATTCACAGCAGAGCAAGAGGACAAGTACAAATGTTGACAAAACAGCCGACGGAAGGAAGGGCACGTGGAGGTGGACTTAGATTTGGAGAGATGGAGAGGGATTGCTTGATCGCTTATGGCGCCTCTATGATGTTGAAAGACAGATTACTTGAAGAATCAGACAAAGCTGAGGTTAACGTTTGCGAGCGATGCGGTTTATTGTCATACTACGATTCAAAGCAACGAAGATATGTCTGTAGAGTGTGCGGAGAGAAGGCAAAGATCTCTTCAGTAGTTATCGCATATGCATTTAAGCTACTCTTACAAGAAATGATGAGCCTTAATATTGCCCCTCGTTTGCTTGCAAAGGAGCGGGTCTGAAAGTAGCGGATATCAGTGGTGGTGTGTAAAGAATGGAAGAATCAGTAAAAATACTCGGTGGAATAAAGTTCAGTGTTTGGTCTCCTATCGAAGTACGCAAGTTTAGCGTGGCAGAAATTACCGCGCCAGAAACATACGACGAAGACGGTATGCCAGTACAAGGTGGACTAATGGATAACAGATTAGGGACATTAGAGCCAGGTCAGAAATGCGCTACATGCGGTAATACGTCAGCACGATGCCCAGGTCATTTTGGACATATTGAATTAGCAGAACCAGTATTACATATTGCTTTCGTGGATGATATTCACAAGTTACTACTTATTACATGTAGATCTTGCAACAGGATAAAACTCGCAGAAGAAGATCTCGCCAAATATAAAGCTCTGAGGGATGCCAAAGCTGCTTACGCAGTTTTAACTTTAGAAAATGTTAAAGACGAAATCATAGAAAAAGCAAAAAAAGTAAAAGTATGTCCTCACTGTCAGAAGGAACAGTATGATTTGGTGTTTACCAAGCCAACAATATTTGTAGAAAAAACTGAGGCAGGTGAGAACAGACTTCTGCCAATAACCATTAGGGAACGACTTGTTCATATACCTGATTCAGACCTAACCCTCTTAGGATACGATCCAAAAACTGCTAGACCGGAATGGTTTGTTATGCAAGTTTTGCCGGTGCCACCAGTAACGGTAAGGCCTTCTATTATTCTCGAAACCGGAATTAGATCGGAAGATGACTTGACACATAAACTTGTGGATATTATAAGAGTCAACCAAAGGCTGAAGGAAAGTAAGGAGGCTGGGACACCACCTCTTATTGTACAAGACTTGGTAGATTTGTTACAATATCACGTAACCACATATTTTGACAACGAAGTCTCCGGAATTCCACAGGCACATCACAGATCAGGCAGGCCTCTCAAAACTTTGACCCAAAGACTAAAGGGTAAGGAGGGTAGATTCCGAGGCTCACTCTCTGGAAAACGAGTGGACTTTTCAAGTAGAACTGTAATTTCTCCAGACCCAAATCTTACTATTTCAAATGTTGGCGTACCTGTTGATGTTGCCAAGAAATTAACAATACCTGAAACTATATCCCAATGGAACCTTGATAGATTAAAAAATTTAGTTATTAACGGTCCAAATATTTATCCTGGAGCTAATTATATCATAAGACCGGACGGTGTAAAAATTAGGTTAGACTACGTTAGCGATAGAAAGACTGTGGCAGAGTCTTTGGCACCCGGCTATCTGGTAGAAAGACACCTGTCAGATGGGGATATTGTAATTTTCAATCGACAACCTTCATTGCACAGGATGTCAATTATGGCTCATACAGTTAGGGTATTACCGTACCGTACTTTTAGATTGCATCCAGCTGTTTGTCCTCCGTACAATGCAGACTTCGATGGCGATGAGATGAACCTGCATGTTCCACAAAGTGAAGAG
Source organism: Candidatus Nitrosopolaris sp. (assembly GCA_036519475.1). Lineage (GTDB taxonomy): Archaea > Thermoproteota > Nitrososphaeria > Nitrososphaerales > Nitrososphaeraceae > DATDLD01. The sequence continues at coordinate 6,777 of DATDLD010000101.1, forward strand.
GCACGTGCTGAGGCTGCTCTGTTGATGAGAGTTCAAGATCAACTCATCTCGCCAAGATATGGAGGACCAATCATTGGAGGAATAAGAGACTTTATCACAGGAGCCTTTCTCTTGACCCGAGATGATACGACTCTTACAAAGGCAGAGTTTGCAAATTTGGCCTTAGTTGGTGGATACGAGGGGACTCTGCCTGAGCCAAAAATTGATAAGAATGGCCAAAGTCTCTATTCTGGCAAACAACTATTTTCCCTCTTTTTTCCAAGAGATTTTAACTTTATTATAACGTCAAAGTGGAATAAAGCAGCAAAGCGTGAGGGGAAGGACGTTGTTATAAAGAATGGAGAACTAGTTAGCGGAGTAGTTGATAAGGCCTCCATAGGAGCAGAGGAACCTGATAGTGTTCTTCATAGAATTGCAAAGGATTATGGTAATGACACCGCGAGAAAATTCTTGGATGCAATCCTAATTATGCTTAAGACCTATATTACGCATAGAGGGTTTACTTATGGCTATTCAGACCTAATGCTCAGCGACGAGACTAGGAAGGAGATAAACGACGTAATTCAGAAAGCATACGAGAAGGTTAATGAACTGATCAGACAATATAAGGACGGAAGTCTGCCATTGACTAGAGGGCTTGCGCCTGAGGAAGCACTAGAGCTATATGTGGTTAATGAATTGTCTAGAGCCAGGGATAGGGCAGGCAAGATAGCAGATAGAGCCTTTCCTGATGACAACTCTGGGGTGATAATGGCATCTACCGGTGCGAGAGGGTCTACTCTAAATATAGGGCAAATGACTGCTGCGTTAGGTCAGCAGTCGATTAGGGGAAAAAGGATCCAAAAAGGGTACCATAATCGATCTCTTCCTCATTTCAAAACTAATGATACGAATCCAGACGCTAAGGGTTTTGTCAAGTCAAATTATAGAGAAGGCTTGAGTCCGTTGGAGTTCTTTTTCCATGCGATGGGAGGTCGAGAAGGGTTAGTAGACACGGCTGTCAGGACGCAACAATCTGGATATATGCAGCGAAGATTGATTAATGCTCTTGAGCATCTCAAGATTGAATATGACCAAACGGTAAGGGACCCGCATGGTAACATCATACAATATTTGTATGGAGAAGATGGAATTGATCCATCTAAGAGCGATCACGGAGAAGCCGTCAACATCTCAAGGCTGATCGAAAGCGAGTCTGTAAATGATAACGGGCGAAAGGCAACAGAGCATGACGTAAAGAATATTTTAGCTAAATATACTGAAAACCTAAACCAAAGATCAAGTAAGCAACTAGAAGCAGCTTTACTTGACAATAGATTAAGCAGGGAAGGACTTGAAAAAGTTTTGAAGAAGATAATTGACCTTACCCACAAGGCGATGGCTGAGCCAGGAGAGGCTGTGGGAGTTGTTACTGCACAGTCTATAGGTGAACCGGGAACTCAGATGACCCTCAGAACGTTTCACTTCGCTGGTGTAAAAGAGAGAAATGTCACATTGGGGCTTCCGAGGCTCATCGAATTGGTCGATGCTAGAAAAAAACCTGTCACTCCCACAATGGACATTTATCTAGACAAAGAACATAGGGTATCCAGGGAAAAGGCTCTTGAGGTTGCAAGAGAGATCATCTTTACCAAAGTAAGTGATTTGGTCGAGAAGGCCGATACTGATTATGGAGGTACACTTACATTCCACCTCTCTGAGGCAAAACTTAACGAGAGAGGCTGCGAACCCAAAGATGTATTCGAAGTCCTTAAAGGGTCAAAGAAGAAGTATGAAGCTAGCATCAACGAAAAGAAGCATCTCATAAAAGTAGTGATACCTGATGACCCAGACGCACAGACGATTTTAGCCCTAAAGAACAAGCTTCTCAATACTAGAGTCAAAGGAGTGAATGACATAGAGAGAGTTACTATCGTAAAGCAAGGGGAAGAATGGGTGATTCAGACTGCAGGGTCTAACCTAGCAAAAGTTGTGGCGATAGACGGGATAGATACATCACGAGTGACGACCAACAACGTTTATGAGATATGGCAAACACTCGGAATAGAAGCAGCTCGTACTGCTCTAGTGAAGGAGATTGTTAATACCTTGGAGGAGCAAGGTCTTGAGGTAGATACAAGACACATCATGCTAGTGGCAGATCTAATGACATCGAAAGGCTATTTGCAGCAAATTGGCAGACACGGTATCGCTGGAACTAAGACTTCGGTTCTTGCTAGAGCGGCGTTTGAAATTACGGTTCCTACAATTGCGAAGGCGGCTTTAGAGGGCCAAATAGAGACATTAAGAGGTGTGACAGAAAACGTTATAGTAGGTGCTACCGTCCCAGTCGGTACGGGAATGGTGGATTTGTATATGAAAGTGAGAGAAGGAAATGGTGAAAACACTAGACAAACTAATTAAGGACAGCGTAAGTCAAAACAAATTCAAATGTGGGACCAAGGAAGTTCTCAAATCCGTAAAAGGATCCAAGTTAATAGTACTTTCGAGATCAGTTAGCCCTGAAGACAAAACCAAAATAGAACAGGAGACGAGTACATCAAATATTCCCATCTATCAATACGATGGTAATTCATTTCAATTGGGCAAGCTGTGTAATAGGCCCTTTAGAATTACCATGATTGCAGTTAAGAGCGGTAGTGATGAGGAAATCAAATCATTATTGGACGCACCAGTATCTAAAATAAGTAAGAAAAAATAATGAGAGTCTATTTTTCTTATTCTTACTGCTTGTTGGCGATATCGATTATCAATTTTCACACTACGTTGAGTCAATGAATGCTACTAATGACAACAGGTGTCAAATTCGCGCAATTTTATTTGCGCATGAAGACTTAAATTGGACTTCAACAATCAGCATGAATTGTCGTTTGATGCTTACAAATTGTTATTTCAGAGGCCAGAGAGAATGACTGAAAAGATCAAGTTGACTTCTGATGAACTACGACTTATATCTCTGTTTCAGGGTGTTACTAATGCAACAGCCCGAGATTGTGTTGTAGATGAAAAAATGGACAGAGTTATTTTTATAGTTAATAAAGGCCAGATGGGTCTTGCAATAGGAAAGGGTGGGATGACCATCAAGCAATTACAGAGTGTCATTGGAAAAAAGGTTGAACTTGTTGAATATTCTGATGATGCTTCAATGTTTATCCGAAATATACTCAATAATGATATGGTAAATAATGTAAAAATTAACGAAAGAATGGACGGAACAAAACAAGCAGTTGTTAGCGTAGATCTTAAAAAAAAGGGCGTTGTTGTCGGCAGGGAAGGCAGAAATGCTGAGAAGGCTAGACTACTTGCAAAGCGATACTTCCAAATATCCAATGTGCTGATCGTAAGTGAGGAACAGACGACACAAAATAATAATGGGATGAATATCTGAATGGCTAAATCTCCGTTAGGATTATTTGCTGGCCGCGTACTCAGTTCAAAAAGGAGCCGAGCCAGGTGGGCGAATAAATATTACAAGAGAAGAATGCTTATGTTAGATAAAAAAGCTAATCCTCTAGAAGGTGCCCCACAAGCTAGGGGCATCGTACTGGAGAAGGTGGGTATTGAATCTAAACAGCCTAACTCTGCAGTCAGAAAATGTGTCAGAGTACAGTTGATCAAAAATGGTAAATCAATTACCGCTTTCCTTCCGAGGGATGGAGCGTTGAACTTTGTTGATGAACACGATGAAGTGATATTGGAGGGCATCGGCGGATCGATGGGTGGAGCTATGGGTGATATTCCTGGAGTGAGGTGGCAAGTATTCAAGGTAAATGGGGTATCTTTAAACGAACTCGTTCGAGGCAGAAAAGAAAAACCTAGGAGATAAATCAAATGAGTGCAAAAGAATCTGTAAATATTCTATTATTCAATAAATGGGATACACGCAAGATTGAAGTAAACGATCTTGGGTTGCAAAAGGTAATTTCTTTAAAGCCGGCAACCGTTATCCCGATAACCTTTGGAAGGCATGAGCATCAAAGATTGAAAAAGGCCGAAGTTAACATAATTGAAAGATTAGCTAATAAGTTGATGCATTTTGGGAAAAAATATGCAAAGAATACAGGAAGAATGGGAGGCAAAAAGGGGAAGGCAATGAGTACTATAAGAACAGCACTTGATATCATTTATCTGGAAACAGCAAAGAATCCAGTAGAAGTCTTGATAAGAGCAATCCAGAACGTCTCTCCTAACGAGGATACAACCCGTATAGTCTATGGTGGTGTAGTTTATCATGTTTCCGTAGATGTCGCACCTCTACGTAGAGTAGACCTGGCGCTGCGTTTCATAGCTGAGGGCGTGAAAGAATCGACATATTCTAGCCCCCAAACCATCGAAGAAGCTTTGGCAAAGGAACTAATCTCGGCATCAAATAATGATATGGCAAGCCATGCAGTAAAGAAAAAGAATGAGCAGGAGCGCATAGCCATGGCCTCTCGGTAGTATACTTTTCCATTATATTGTGCGTCAGTAGAATTTCTTGTCAATCGTTAGAGTTTCGTGGAATTGTTTATTTGAAGCAGGTCTTGCTTCTTTAGCTGGAATATTTATTTTCAGTTATTTTACGTCTTGATACCAGTAAGGAGCGCTAGATTGTTCCATGAAAGTTAAATAAAGAGATAATATACTCAAACCAGTATACATGAGTAGTAAGGATGCATTTTTGTTCAAACGTAGCACCCTAATGAGTACTAAATCAGGAAAAGAAATTATCAAACAGGTTATTCTTAGAGAAAAGGGATACAAACAATTTAGTAAATACAATAATAAGAAGGAAGAAGACTTTCAAAATTTCACTAAAAGATATTTACTCTCGTTGCATAGGCAAATTATTTCTGATCCTAATCCTTCTGGCACAATGAAGAAATTCGTAGAGGAAGTAGGTTCGCCTGAGTTGGCATTAGAGGATCAAAAGATTCCAGATGTCATGGCGAGAATATCAAAACCTGAAATCCTTGCGGATCGAGTGGAAAGGATACTAAAATCTAACTTTGTCATGATGACCTTTCCCGTTTTAAATGCTCTGTTTGACGGAGCTACTGAATATTCTAAAGAGACAGTTTCTGCAGAAATGCGGAACACAATCATTGATGGCCACCTCATTGCAATTGATTTAAGCGAGCCCATGGACAGAATAATCGACAAAGATGAAGATCTAGACTACCTCGATGATTATAAACTCATGAATCCATATATTCTAGAAATCGCGAGACAAAAGATCTCTGAGGGCGGAGATTCGCTCTTAAAGGCCTTCGAGGAAGGATTTAAAGACGCACGAATCGGACAATATATCGATGCAAAATTAAAGAACAAACCAGACTCTATTAACGATGAAAATATGATTGGATGCTATAAGAAATACCGTGCTATTATGGGAACAGCCGGTAGGAATATGGCACTTAATCGTAAACCACTCGGGGACATTTTTCATCTGGGTATGGCAAAGGCAGGTGAGAGTGTTGGTTGCGGAAACGAAATACAAGATGCCATAAACAATGGATGTATCAAAATTCCGTCTTGGCCACTTTATTATTCGTTTGTTACAGGCGATGTCAAGAAGGGCTTTGAATTGACAGTAACGAAGGGCAAGAACTATTTAGAAGATGCTAAAATAGCACTCGATATGCTTCCATGGGATTTTAACTACAAGCCATTTTTGGAATTTCTATTCTTAGCAGTGAGCCACTATAATCAATATTGGTTCCACGAACTCACAAGACGTGATATGTTTGCTCTTTTGCAGAAGAATATGAACGGAACGATAAGAGGTTGAGCCAGGTCTGATTATATGATTATTAATAAGATTAATTATGATGTGGGTTGAGAGCTCTAGACCACGAACAGTTGAAGAACTGATAGGTAATGAAGAAGCTAGGTTAGCAATTATAAAATGGCTTGCTGAATGGGTCATTGGAAGCAAGCCGTTACTACTTCTTGGCCCACCTGGAGTAGGGAAGACTACTGTCGTCCAGGCTCTATCTTTTCAATTTGATTACGACTTGATAGAGATGAATGCTAGTGACACAAGGAATAGGGAAATTCTTCTAAATAGAATAATCCCAGCCTTCAAGAATACAAGTCTATTAGAAAAAAAAATGTTATTATTTTTAGACGAGGTGGATGGAATTTCCGGCAGACAAGACATTGGGGGGATTGAATATCTGGTAAGTGTCTTGAAAGCACCGACTATTCCAGTCATTATGGCAGCAAATTCTCGTGACACAAAGATTAGAGATTTGGCAAAGATCAGCAAGGTAATAGAATTCGAACCAATTCATCCTAGGTTATTACTGCTATACATCAATCACATACTAAAAAAACATAACGTCACTTTGAGCCCAGAGGATAAATTCTCAATTGTTCGGAGCAGCAACGGAGATGTCAGAGCGCTTTTAAACAATGCACAATCAATATCTGCCGGCTATGATGCCTATAAAGAAGATTCTTTTGACGTGGATATAAAAAGTGCTGTAAATCTATTCTTTTCCTGTCTTTCAGCAGAGGAAGCCAAGAAAATATTATCAAGGACGGATGCAATCTATATAGATCCCCGCTTCGGTATTTCAAGTGACGAAAGGAGGAGGGATATAGTAAACGCACTTTTTTCAAGTATTCTTTCGTCACGTGTAGACATCAGTATTTTAGCCATAATGCTAGATATTCTCTCTAAAATAGATGTGTTAGTTGGAAGGATGGGTACTAATAGACAGTGGAGCCTTCTAAAATACTTCGACACTCTGATTGCATATGGCTTGTTTTATATTAGTCGAAATAAAGCAATAAAATACAGCCAGTACAACATGGCTTGGCCTCTCATGGGTCCCATCTTGGCAAGGGGCCAGTCATTGAAGAAATTGGCAGGGGATCTGGCTCAGGCAGCTCATACATCGAAGAGCACGTTCAGCACTCTTTACCTGCCTTATTTGATTCAAGTAATGATTAACAATGAACACGACCCACGCATATTCGCAACTAGTTCTAACCTTGATGAAAAGGCAGGCGAAGTTTTAGCAAAGGAAATGTCCCTTTTGAGAAAAAGAAATGGATGAGGGTTCCTTTGGCTGGGTTGCTCTTTTGGTTAGATTCGCAGGTAAGTGCAAAGAATGTGGGGGCCCCATACCTTCTGGAAATTATGCTCTATGGTCAAAGACATTAAGGGCGATCAAGCATTTGGACTGTAGAGATGTAAGAGCGATGCATAAAAATAAAGATGACAAATCTGCCTTGATTGAAGAAACCGGAACTGCTGCAACTCCCTCAAACTGCTTCATCTGTGGTGTACGATTTCATCTGTACAGGTCTTCTCTTGAGCCAGATTACTATAGATCGGATCATTCCCTAGAATCCATATGTGACGAATGTTTTGCTGAACCTGACGTATATTATAATTACCAACAACAGTTCCTTAGGAGAGTGGGGAGATTTAGGCAAAGATTAAAATCTAAACATCCGTCATGATAATCTAATGTCAAGCGAATATGAACATAACATAGCTACGCTATTGGCCGAAAAAAATCAAAAACTTCTGAATGCAAAAAAGAATCCCGTAGACAACAAATTTGAAATTGAATCGCTTACAACCGAGGTGGATACATTGCAATGTCTATTTGAAAACTATAACCTCGGCATGAACTACTTTCGCAGAGCACAGGGAGGAAGGTCCACCCTCCGAGATTAGTTTTCTCATATTGTTTGAGGTACAACTGAACACACATCTGCTTTTAGCCAAACAGAGAAATTTTACGGAATAGGTTGCACAATAAAAAAAAGCACTCTGACTATTCTAACTGTTTTAGCATAGTAAACATTTTTTCTGCTACGATTCCACTTACTAGGAGTATCCTATTCAAAAACTGATCCGGGTATTATGAAGAATAATTACTCACAACCAACTCAAGAATTTATATATGCAACTTCTTAGCATAAGAGGCACAGCCATGCATGAAGAGAAAATTAAGCGTCTGCATCGTATGAAGAAGATGGCTGAACT
>DATDLD010000102.1:0-5619 GCA_036519475.1 Candidatus Nitrosopolaris sp.
ACGACTAGGAGTGCCGCAGAAACTGGGCCTTGAGAAGGTAATTTTGCCAGTAAAGAACTGTAGGGGCATCGGCAAGGAGGATATGGTGTGGAACGACAAGACTCCTGATATAGAAATAGATCCAGAGACATATGAGGTAAAGTTGGATGGCAAAATAGCTACAGTTGATCCTGCAAAGGAGCTCTCTTCAGCCCAGAGGTACTTCATGGCATAGAAATAGGCCTAAGAAGTATTTTCAAAAATAACAACAACAAAAAGCCTCTTCTTTTTTCTTGGCATTTACAAAAAAATATATCTATCTTTCTTTATTTTCCTGTGAAGAGCAACTGAGTGAAATCTGATGTCAAATCCTAATTACGGAGTATGGAGGCCTATGGCAGAGAACGTGGAGTATAACGCCCTGGAATCCAACTCAAATGCAGTTATGGCAGTCGCAGACACGGTAAGGACAACATTGGGACCCAAGGGATTAGATAAGCTTCTCATAGATCAAGCCATGAATAGACATGTGTCTAACGATGGAGTAACCATATTGCTTTCTGTGAGGGCTATACATCCTGTTGCAAGGATGATAGTAGAAATAGCCGAAAGACAGGAACAATTGGTAGGAGATGGTACTACAACTGCTGTTGTCATGGCAGCTGAAATGATAAAGGAAGGAAAGAAGCTGGTAAAGGAAATGGGAGTACATCCAACTAAGGTTGTAGAAGGGATAGAAAACGGTGTTAACCATGCTTGTCAACTACTTGAAAAAGAGGCAAAGAAAATATCGATTACAGATATTGCGCTTGAACAGGTCGTTCGCACATCTTTATCGTCCAAACTTGATGGAGCAAAACTGTCTTCGCTGGTCATTTCCGCGTTGAGATCTGTAGACAAAAGTGCATTGTATGATGGTTCTTATGATTTCGACAAGGTCATAATGGTTATTCGTAGGACCAATATAGATGATAGGATCGTAAACGGGATAGTTCTGGAGAGAAATAGAATCGATCCTGAGATGCCCCGGGAAGTAAATGGTGCAAAGATTATGATTGCCAAATTAGATTTGAAACCTGTCAAAGAGTCATGGATGAAGGAAAATAGTAAGTACGAAGAAATCCTCAGCATGGAGAATGACAGGCTAGTCAAATCAAAGAACTTAGTTGACGCTATAGTGGCCACTCAAGCAAATACTATTTTAATAGCTTCTCCTGAGGTAGACCAAGTAATAGAGGATCTGCTGGTAGCTAGAAAGGTTCTTGCCATACGTATATCTACTGACGAGATAGAATTTTTGTCTCGATTTACCGGTGCCAAAGCGATTAGGATGATGGAAGATTTGAAAGCGCCTGGTATCTTAGGAAGAGTAGACCGGATCTACGAGGATGAAGATAAAGGGGTAATCTATCTTGAAAACAGTACTGGTAAGAATATGGTTACAATGATAGTTTCTGGTACGACGAAAGAGACATCACTTGAACGCTGGAGAGCTGCCATAGATGGCGTTAACGCTGCAGAAGCTGCCCTAAACAATGGCGTTGTCGCTGGTGGAGGATCAGCAGAATTGCACGTTATAGAAAAAGTAAAAAATCTGAGGCTAAAGGGTCTAGAACAGGTTGGGCTGGAAGTTGTAGCCGCAGCTCTTGAAAGCATTATGAGACAGATACTTACTAACGCAGGTTTTAATGGACTTGAAAAAGTTATGGCTGCAAAGGCATCACCCGATGGGTTTGGGATCGATATCGATTCTGGTAATCCTGTGGATATGTGGAAGATGGGCATCCTTGATCCTCTTCTAGTCAAAACAATGGCTGTAAAGGCTGCTGGAGAAATAGCTAAATCTGTTCTAAGGATCGATAGAAACCTTGCTGCTGAGGATTTGAGTCCACAAGCTGTGTCTGAGACAAAGCGGTGATATGAACCTATAATGTTAATCCGCCATTGTGTTGAAGATACCAACGTTAATGAACATTTTCTGGTAGTAGATCCTTTAAAGACAAGACACGTTGTCCTTAAAGGAGGTAGAATCAAATCAATGTCAGGCTTGGTAGATCCTGCATCGCATCTTAACCTTGATTATCCGGACCACAAAATCACTACGTGTGTTGTCACTGAAAAGTTTGAAATTGGCGCTAAAGTAAGATTCGTAAGCAACGGACTTCTTTTTGCAAGGGTGGATAATTCAGCTTTTAGGCATTATGGCTATGTGGACTACACACAAAGGTTATATGACATGATTGAAGCAGTGAAAAAGAACCAGCAACAGTTACGAACGACAACTAAAGAGCAATGAATGTAAATATGGCAATGATTACTATAAATTCGCTGATTGGAAATGTCAGTACGAATGAGGCATTAAAGGAAAAATATGATCAGATGTCGAGGAAACAGCTCCTAGAGCTAATTAAGATAAGCAGACTTGAGTCCGAACGTACCAGAATGAGAAAAACTTCTGACAGAGGGACTGATATTGCAATAACACTTCCACCAGGTTCAAAACTTAGACATGGCGATGTTGTTATCTTAAATGATGATAAAATGGTGGTCCTTGAGATACAACCAGAAGATGTGGTCATGATCAAAGTGAAAAATAATTTAGATCATAATCATGCTATAGAGATACCTGTGAGAATTGGTCATACTATAGGAAATCTACACCGGCCAATAAAATTAGAGAGAAACAAGATCTATTTTCCGATCCAAGCAGATACTGAATTAGAGATGTTCAAAAAGCTCTTTGCACCAATAAATGACCATCTCGAGATCCAAAAGACCACGATGGTCTTCGAACCCGAGGAGGGTACAGAAATACATGAGCACTGACGCTCCAAGTCTGGAGCAGATAGGTGCACTTCAGCTTTCTGATTCCTTCTTTCCAACCGGTATGTACACTACATCTAGTGGGTTAGAAGCACTATTCTATAGTAAGAAGATGAAGAATGCAAATGAATTACGAGATCTAATAAGAGTTTATCTAGAACATCAGATCGGGCCTGCTGATTGTGCGGCGTTGGGATCATCTTTTGACAGCATAAAAAGACGTGATTTAAATAAACTAATAGAAGTCGACAGAATGATAGTTTCCATGAAACTTATAGAAGAAATAAGGAATGCTTCAACTAGGTCTGGTACTCAGCTTTTAAAATGCCTTAATTCATTCATAAAAGAGGACCCACTTTTGAATAAATATCAAGAAGCAATAAAAAATAAAGAAGCTTCTGGAGTCTATCCTGTATCACTGGCATTAGCAAGCAATCTATTTGAGATTTCAAAGGTTAAGGCTGGTATTATAATGCTCTATGGATTCACCGTAAGTATGATTGGAGCTTCGTTAAGGCTCGGTATGCTACAGCATTTTGATGGCCAAAGGATCATCCATGAGTTAAAGCCCTACATTCTAGATTCTGTGAAAAAAAATATCGATAGACCACTATCGAGCATGTGGCAGTTCGCACCAGGCATAGACTTGATCCAGATAGCCCACGAGCAGATGAGCTCAAAAATGTTTATTACATGAAAGAGACTTCTTTTTTTTATGAGTTCTCAGAGAATACCTAGATTGGGATTTGGAGGCCCCGTTGGTTCAGGTAAAACAATGCTAATTGAGCAGGTCGTCCCTATATTGTCATCCAGAGGTTATAACGTAGGTATAATTTCAAACGACGTTGTCTCAAAAGAAGATGCTGATAGGATGAGGAGAAATCTTGCAACTGAAAGAGGTTTGATGCGTGAAGATTTGGTAATTGGCCTTGCAACAGGTGGTTGTCCTCACACAGCAGTACGAGAAGATCCATCAATGAATCTTTCCGTCGTGGAAGAAATGGAATCAAAACATCGTTCCTTAGATTTAATTCTAATCGAAAGCGGAGGCGACAATATTACTACGACCTTTAGCCCTGCTTTAGCAGATTATTTCATTTACATCATAGATGTCTCTGGGGGTGATAAATACCCTAGAAAAAGGGGCCTCGGTATAGAAAATTGCGATCTTTTGGTTATAAATAAGATTGATATTGCTCCCTACGTTGGCGCAGACCTAGGTGTAATGGAGAAAGATGCTAAGGCTATTAGGGGTAACAAGCCATATGTTTTCGTGAATTGTAAGACAGGTCAGGGAATTAAAGAAGTGACAGAGCATATAATAAGGGACGTTCTTTTTGAATCATCTCCGAAGGCTATCGCAAAAGCATAGGTTACAATTTGAATGAACGAGTTGGATTTTTACATCCCTGATGATATTCCGCCAGAGGTATTGGCATATGGATCAGAGCTAGCGCAACTTGGTGTTGGAAAAGCAGGTAAAATTGGCGCCCTAGCGTTGAAGTTAGAGCTAGAACCAGATGTGGGTAAGACTGTTGTTAAAGAACAATACTCTAAGGTCCCGCTTTACACACAAAGAGCACTATATCTTGAAGAGTCCCTGCCTTCGATGGCATACATGTATATAATATCGCCTTCAGGTGGCATATTGCAGGGAGACAGATACCGAATGGACATAACCCTTACAAATAACGCCCTTGCTCACATAACTACACAAGGAGCTACAAGAATTTACAGAATGGAAAAAAATTTTGCTACCCAAATAGTAAATGTTATTGTTGACGATGGGTGTTACTTTGAGTTTGTTCCTGACCAAATAATACCTTACCGTGAGTCTCGATTTTACCAGACTCTAAACATGAAGGTTCATGAAAATGCAACAATGCTTTATTCTGAAATAATAGTTCCGGGAAGAGTAGCAAGCGGAGAATCATTTCAATATGACATATGTTATATGAAAGCATTTGCAAGAAATCAGGATGATACTCCTAGGTGTATCGATATTGCTATGCTGGAACCCAAAAAACGCAGGCTGAACTCTATAGGCATCTTGGGTGATTTTCAAGTTGTCGGAAGCGTGTACATACTTACAAAAGAGGCCTACGTAACGGAATTAAGAGATAAGATCAATTCAAGCATTCAAAAATTTACCAATATTTCAGGAGGAGCAACCATTATGCCTTATAGATGTGGTGTTCTTGTAAGAATGCTTGGTCTTGTGTCAAGCGATCTTAGAAATGTTATACATGAAGTGGTCGCTATTACAAGAAGGCTAATTCTAAATGCCTCATTTAGTGGCATAAGAAAGGGTTAATTTCAGATAATTTTATTTTCGTCTTTTTTATAGCATGATCGCTATTATTATCATCGACCAGTAACCCAAAACTCGGTAATCTTTAATTTGTGTCCTTTTTCGTCACGATGCATAGTAGCTGCCGATAGTGTATCAAAGACGTCATTACAATCCTCACACTGGGCAGTCATATTTTTTTTATGCCTGTCAAACGCATTCATACAGATAGCATACATAATATATTTCCGGGTTTGTAAATGTTTTGGTAGGGTTCATTTCGGTGCGTGCCTGATTTACTTGATGATGATGGTTGCTTGTATGAACTGTTCAGTATTAGTATATACTTCTTTAATGAAATTTAACATTTGAAGATAGCAATCATGTCCCTCGAAGGTTTTTACCGTTAAGACTCCCTGCAACATGTTTGTCCTCACTGTAATTGCCTGCGGCTGTAGCTCCAGTTGCATGCTGATTGATTCCATGAGATATACGATTCGAATTAGATAATTTAATTTATGATGTCT
>DATDLD010000103.1:0-4096 GCA_036519475.1 Candidatus Nitrosopolaris sp.
GCGCAAGATTAGGTATGAACAAGTTCCAATGGAACAAATACGTCAAGCGAGTGAAGATCTGGCAGTCATGTATGAATGGTTTGAGAGAATAGGAACCGGTGTAGATGTTGCAGCTCTACATAAACAGTATCCAGAAGTCAAGTGGCTTACATTCAAGGATTGGGTTAAATCTCAGAACTGGGGACACCTAGCATCGTCCCCTACAAATTCAAAAACATGACATAGTATTTGCAATACATTAACAGTAGCAGGTACTTAAGTTATTTGATAAAGTAGCAATTAATTTTTATCATCCTTACCGCAAGCAGTTGAAAATCTTCATCTTGGTGAGTGACTACATCGTTATACGATTTCGTTTCGTTCTAGTCTTTTGTGTCAACATGTTAATATACTAAATTTACCAGTTCAAATATATGAAATACAGAAGCAGAACAGAAATAGTGTCGATGATTCTAGAAGCAGCAAATGGTGGTGCAACTAAAACAAAAATCATGTACAAAGCCTTCCTCAGTTACGCTCAATTAAAGGAATATCTTTCTGTACTTATTGAAAATAATTTACTCGAATATTTAGAAGGTTCACGAGTCTACAAAACGACAGAAAAAGGATTTAACCTCTTAAAGATGCATAACGAAATTGGAGAGCTTCTACAATCTCCAATAAGAGAGTCAAGAATACAATAAGATAAAAGATGGTGGGTTCAGCTTTTAGAACTCTGGCGTTATCAGTTCCACCAAACCCGAACACTTTGATACCGTAATCAGTTACATAATAGTCCTAAATCACTTGGAGGTTATCAAATATAGCTGAATGATTCTGTATTCAATAGAAAACCCTAATGCTTCTCATGATTCTTGATTGTTAGAAGAGCTGCACTCTTTGCAGCGAATTCAGCCCTCTTTTCAGAAATCCCGTCACTCCCAATTATTATTACATCTTCATCGATTGGGTTTAAACCTACCAAGAGCAGCTTACGTATCTTGTGTTCATTCTTTAGCGCATCAAGTTTTGTTCCGGCTAAAAGAAATTTCCCATTCCTGAAGATAAGGGTAGTTGCACCTGATGCATCCATCTTTATTGCAGCATCTCTTTGTTCTATTCCGCTCTTTACCGCAGAACTCATTTGTTTTAAAATTACGGCATAGTTGAATTTTCCTAAAGCCACAGAGCATTTTGGTAATTTCATCTCGGACGGAATTGAGGCTTTAATGTCAGAAAAAAATAAGTGCCCTTTTTCGGTCAGCTTCGTTCCAGCATTGGAAGATTCAACCAGGTTCTCCATCTTTAGGTGTCTAAGAAGTGTTCTTATTGTTCCTTCACCGAGAGATAATTCATTTCGCAGGATATCTCTGCTAACATGTCCCTTCTCCTCAATAAGCTGTAAAGTTTTAAAAACATGCATGACATCATATGAAAGAGCTCTGCTCGGCGCATATTTGCTTGCAACCAACTGAAGCGTTCTAACATACGTATGCAATACTAGTATGAGAGTAGCAGAAAGTTATATCTATATTATTCTAATTACCTTAGCTGAAAGGTTGGCTAAACCATCCGATACTTTAAATACTCCAAAGTTTTTACAAAAAAGAATGTCTAATCTCAAACTAATGACAAGAGAAAAACCTGGCGAGATGCGAATCGCAGTTGGAATTCTGGTTGCAATTTTGATTTTTACCATGTTTATTGTTGGCTATGACCAAGGTCATCTGTTTAGCATAGCTCAAGGTCAGAAAGCATTTGATAATATGTGGATACACGAGTTCACTCATGATATGCGGCATGCTGCTGGATTTCCCTGTCACTAGTTTCGTTCAGTAGGTGTAATATTTGAGAATACTGCTTTTTCTTGCAATTACAATTCTTTCTGGTGCGTTAGCCGGTACATTCCTTGGTATCATCAATCTTGGACTGGTTGAACCGTACATCGACCAGGCAATTGGCTTAGAAATACAGAAATCAGTTTCCTCAGGGGAGAACGTAGATTTAGCTGAAATCGCACACTATCGTATTTGGCAAAAAGGTGGTGAAATTGTTGCTGGAGCTGTATATGGAATTTCGCTAGGAGCGTTGTTTGGAATCATTTTTGCGTACGCAAGAAATGCATTACCGGGAGACAATAACAAGAAGAAAGCATTGTTCTTAGCTGGTATTTTGTGGTTTGTTTTGTACTTTGTAGTGGCTCTAAAATATCCTGCAAACCCACCGGCAGTTGGAGACCCTGAAACAATTTACTATCGTGAAGCGATGTATGTAGCTTTTATTGCAATTTCTGGTATTACAGCATTGGGTCTCGCACTCTTATGGAACAGGGTTAGGATAAACTCGAAAAAGATTGTGTTCCCATTAGTTTACGCAGGAATAATGATTACCGCATATATGGCTATGCCTGCAAATCCCGACTCCATAGGCATATCGATGGAACTCGTTCAGAGTTTCAGAGTTTGGACAGTCATAACTGTCGGAATCTTCTGGGGACTCTTAGGAATCATCTTTGGTTCACTCTGGGATAAATTTGTACGCCCTGAGGAACTTAGATTGAGTACTTTTCATTAATTTTATCGACCCAGAGGGTTCCTAAAATGCAATGCTAGTGTTATTAGTTCCACCGAATCTCGACATAAGTATTTGCTTTTCCTGTTTTTAGTAAAATCATAATCTATTTTGAACCGCTTTTTAGGGTCAAAAATGGTTCACAAACGACCAGCCCATAGAATATTTGATTCAAACTCCTCTGGGCCCAAAATTAGTGTCAATAACAATTCACATCCCCTTGGGCCTGAATCGCAATGTTTCTTTTAATTAGTAACTAGAAAATTCTGTCAAATTTGAACCGCTTTACTTGCCATTGCATCCATAGCAGCTAAAAGCAAATCGGTCATGGTCCTGATTTCGTTTTAGTTTGGTTGGTATTTGTTATTAAGGAATATTCATCACTTTGAGCATTAATAGCTACTGACTTAATTTTTTTGGAATTATCTGTGTAAAACGATAATTCGAATGGTGTTTTTTTATTAGGACTAATTATATCCGGCTTAGTATATGTATAATCGACGTCTACAACTTTGTGGTCCTTGTCATAAAATATACCCGATACCTTTACCGAATTTGCATCATCTGGACCTTGATTTATTACTTCGCCTAGAACTTTATAACTCCCTGGACCTTTAGAATTTGTGTCCACACTGAGTAGCAGAGCCGCAGGCTTATCATCTTCAGATTTCTCAAAACTGGTTGTTAAGGTATATTTACTATTACTTGGTAGCTTTTCGTCTAAGAATATATGGAATCCAGACCTGCTTGCTGGCTTTATCTGATAATCGTTAGCGTTATACTCCCCAGTTGCTACAACTACACCATTCTTGTCATATACACTGGCGGTTATGTGGACCAATTCAATAGGATACGTAAAGTTATTAAGCACTTCACCCACTATCGTGTCGGAATGTAACGCAGAATACAATATATCAGGTCTTGGCTCAGCATCTTCGCTTACCGTTCTATTAAATATTGGCGATGAAATATTCCTACCAGTAGTAACCTCAATTTGAGCATACGATGAGTTGACAGACATGTAAGAAGAAATTAATCCTAAAACTGCTGCCAAAGTGCAGCAAGAAATAAACATTAGTGATGAATGCAAGACAAAATTTTCCATGATTATTCTCACTCGTGTATGAGTAACCAATAAAAGGTGCAAACTTGAGCGTTCCATGCGTTATTCACTATTCTTTTATTACGAATACAAAATAGATAAATCTAATGTCTGAATGTAATCGTTAATTAACGGTTACAATACATGCAAATATCTGCTATTTTCTCCGATTACGATGGAACTTTGTCTCCGACAACTTATTTAAATTCTGACAATAAAACCGGGGGACTTACCATCGTAATCAAATCCAACTGGATAGAGTCTTAACGGAAATATCCAACAAAAGAATTGTAGCTATAGTTTCTCCGAAGTGATTTTCTTTCCAAACATGACACTGAACTTTCCAAACATGACATCAAGCCGATAGAGGTGTGCAGGATAGGCCAGCATCTCATCCAGTTCTGCTGACCGAAGGAAGTTACGGCCGCCTGGACCGATGTCATG
>DATDLD010000104.1:0-8417 GCA_036519475.1 Candidatus Nitrosopolaris sp.
CCATATACCTCTGAAAAACCAGACTTGTATATTGTGGTGGGAAGGGCCCCCTCAAAGGTGGTCTCGATCTCGGGACCTGCAATACTTGGTAAAAATTTCATTTGTGGGGATCCTCGACCATAGACAACCTTCTCCTTACCAGGTGCTATTTGGTGTGACCAGATGATGTTAATCCTCTTGAGCGCATCATAGACATTCCCAGAAAGAAACATGTCTCTAAGAATATAGGATGCATCTCTACACCAGACTGCTTTATAATAACCACCAGGACTGATTCCACGATGGACATATCGTTCTGTTTCTTCCATGAATCTGTTAAGGTTTTGACCAAAAAATTGAGACTCATTATCGTGTGCATTAGACCGTTCTTGCATGTCTTCTGAACCTTTCTTTTCTTTCATAATCGCCATGGTAGGTTTGATATATCTGCATGAGCCGCTTGTCAATGATTTGTGCGATATGCTGAGAAGTTCTACTACAGAGTTCTACAAAAATAGTCTAGCTACCTCGTAAAATATTGACGGATCTGGCCTTTAGTAATAAGATTGTACGCTATCCTATTAAATATCCGAGAATAAATACTCATACATATTGACTAGAATGAGAAGTATACAGATTAACTCTTACTCTAGCTGAACATGCAGCCGAAGCAAAAAAAAGAGTACGATAGGGTTATAAAAAAGGAAAATTTGTTAAACTAAAAAAATAAAAAATTTTATGCCACTACATCATACTCAACTAACAAATCGGCCAAAACAAATTTGAATCGAAAAGCAGAGAGCATTGATAAAAGTCTAAATAAAAATCAAAACGGAATATTTACTCCTATCTTTCCTGATAAACAGTGGAGAATTATGATGTTGGCTGTTCAGTTGTTGTTTCTGATGACGTGGCTTCAGACGATGCAGGCGGTGACGACGGTGGGGTAGCCGCTGAAGAACCATCAACTATCTCTGCAGTTGCGAATCTGTTTCCAACTTGCACCACTCGTATCTTTGCATTCTGACCTACCTTGCCATTTTTTACGAATATCACAAAGCCTTGTATCCTTGCAATCCCGTCTCCCTTTCGACTGATTTCCGTGATCTGCACATCGTATTCTTTGCCAGATTCGACTGGCTTAGGACCATAACTGTCATTTCTTCTGTAACCTCCGTAACTCATTCTTAATACCTTAAGAAAGGTCAAACCATTTACCATATATAAACTGTCAAAGTCTATCACTTGTTTTCGTTACACTATTGTGCGTCAGCAATTCACGTTTGTTTTTTTTTGACTACAGTTATCGCCTAGAATGAGCACAAGCAATTTCTCGGACTTCATACGAAAGACTACAATTGGTTAATTTGTTTCCTATTCATGTCCCTATGTGGATACTATCGTTACATACAGAACGGAGGCATTCGATTGCAGATAGCACTGCCAAAAAACTGGTCTTCGCGTTACGGGGGCTAGTGCGGTTATGAACAGTAATGTTCATTTCACCAAATGAACCCTTGGCTATAATTTCATGTCGATTTACATCTATGGTTGGGTCGGCCACGATTTGCACATTTGTTTTTTCTGCCCCCAAACCAGCTAGGCCTAGTATCGCGGCGACGTTGACATTAGCCGGAAACTTTTTAACTGCATCAGCGGCAGAGCCTTCATAAATTAGTGTTCTCTCTACGATTGCACTCACATCAAGACCTGTTATTCTAAAGAAAGGAGCTCCGATCAAAGCCTTTGGATTCTTAGTAGTAACGAGGGTTACTGACTCAAGAACGTCCCTCACAGCACGTATAGCATCTATACCTGCAATCGCTCCAGTTGGCAAGTATATCTTGCTACTGTGATTGAGCGAAAGTGATGACAAAAGTTGAGAAAAGAAAACTGGATCTGCTAGTCCACCAACGCTCATTGCAATAAGGATTTTACCTGATTCGATTATTTTCTTAGCAAACTCCCTCAATGCTTCCTGAGACGCAGCTTCCACAATGACGTCTAAGGATTGAAATGAACGAGAAAAAAAGAATTGGCTGGGATCGGAGAAAACAGATGGGGTATTTTTTTCTAACTTGGATCTTAGTAATTTTACGGCGTCATCAAATTTATCATATACAGCCTCTATCATGGCATTCTCTATTTTTCCATTATCTATCGCTAATCCGAGCTCTGTGCCTATCGTACCGCAGCCGATAATGCCTACCTTTTTGGGCATCTACTAACTTTTCCTCCAGTAGAATATACTATCTATATCGCAAACATATTTCGCTGCCGCACAAAAAATAGAGAAATGGGGCAACCGAAAAGATATAATCATACTAAACCAAATGCAGCATAATGCATATCGCAACTGTCTTTATTTACTTCTTGACACCCAAAGTCCTATTCTTTAATCTCAGGTTAGTACTGTGACATTGTCTACATCTTGATGAGGCGATAGGGTTTTTTCCGCCACACTTAAAGCAAATTTTGAAGAATAGTCTACGTTGCTGAGCTATCTGTTTCTTGGTCACATCAATAATTGGCATTTAGTTATTTCTTTACTCCTTACCTACAAGATAAATTTCTTTGCTTTTACTGTATCAGATCAAATTAAATCCTACTTTATTTTAGTTGCATACTCTAAAAATGGATTTCAGCTATTTTGGAATATCCTATATTTTTTAATAACGACTTGGCTAGCTCAAAAACAGATAGGACTATCAATTCGGCGAGGTTACCGTGAAAAAAGTGTTTTACTTTTGCGGGAACAAAAAAGCACATTCTTTCTCGTATTCGTCTGTTCTTTCCAGCATTATGATCTATCTGTCACCTCTAGAGGTAGGCTTCTCAATACATGATACGCCGCAACACATTTTGGTAATTGTCAAGATTACCCAGATCTCATCTCTACTGGGATTTCACCGTTCTACTGTTGGAGATGCCAATAGCCATCAGCCTCTTTTCCCTATACTCGTTAAGAAACCGAATTTAGCGAACCTTGCATTGCCAAATGACCGGTCTCAAGGTGAGTTAACGCGACTAAATAGTTTAAATGTGAACTTTTACTACGACACCCTATGCCTGACTACTTCGAGATAGACCGTCTAATTGAGGATCTCGCCAAGGTCTATTCCACTGCATGTGCTACTACTTGGTTTAAGGTGTCAATGAATAAAAAACCAACAGTTGAAGAATTTCGAACGAAGGTCGTAGATTTTATGAGAAATTTTGAATATACATTATCTTCTTACCCTCAGACTGTGGAAGGGAGTCGTTTTAGAGGTTATGCCAATAAGACTCTACAAAAGGAAATTGAGAAAGTAATTCAAGGGAATAATAAAGAAGTTGAACGTAGATACAAATATTTTGTGGATTACTCATAGGATGAGCGATGCTAGATGCGAGCTGCAGATATCGGTAAACCTGCGAGGCTATTGGCAATATTCAATTTCGCTAAAAGTTTTAAGTCTCAGGATATTGAGATCTGACTTATTTACGACCGTACTCATATTTCTACTGTAATTGGATCCCGAGGAAAGCAAAGCATGCCTATTTTGTGAGCATGCATGTAGTTTAAAAAGCAGATTATAGGAAAAGTTTTATGGTGCAAAAGATGATAAACTTTCGATATGAGGATAACACTATCAGCTATTAAAGCAGATATAGGAGGAATCGGTGGTCATACTCGTCCGAGCGATGGGCTACTGCAATCAGTAGAAAACTATGTAGCTGCAAGAGCAAAACAATTGCTAATAAATTATTATGTAGGCTATACAGGAGACGATATTCATATTATCATGACCCATACACTCGGTACAGATAATGAAAAAATTCATGGGCTTGCTTGGGACGCGTTTACAGAAGGTACCAAAAGAGCAAAGGAGGAAGGACTATACGGCGCTGGCCAGGATTTATTGAAGGATGCATTTTCAGGAAATGTCAGGGGCATGGGCCCTGGTGTGGCTGAAATCGATATGGAGGAAAGGCCTAGCGAAGTATTTTGTATATTCGCCGCAGATAAGACCGAACCGGGTGCATTTAACTTTCCGTTCTGGAGAATATTCGTTGATGCAAGAAGCAATACTGGTCTGCTTATCAACGAAAAGCTCGCCTCAGGCGTAACGATTAGAATATTAGATGTAGTTAGCGGTAAAATTGCAGATTTAAAATTATGGATTGATAAGCCTGAACTGGAAGCTGCATTGATGTATCCGGGAAGGTATGTAATACATTCTGTTCTCTCTTCTGAAGGGGAGCAAATTGTATCTGCTTCAACTGACAGATTACATAATATTGCAGGGACCTATGTCGGGAAAGATGATCCAATCGCGATAATGAGAACTCAGAAGGATTTTCCTGCCACAGAGGAGGCAGGGAGTGCGTTTAATGAGCCACATTACGTAGCAGGCAATACCAGAGGCAGTCATCATATGCCACTTATGCCGGTAAAGCTAAATTCAGCTGCCAGCCTGAACTATTCTATCCCTATCGTCTCGTGTATCGTGTTCAGTATGCACAATGGTAAATTGACAGGCCCTCATGATGGATTTGGCACGCCTGACTGGGATTTGCAAAGAACTAGGGCTTCGGAGAGAGCTATGATCATGCGCAATCAAGGATTCATTCATCCTGCAACTCTCGTACCGGAAGAACTGGAATACAACAAGGGATATGAAGCAAGGATGTCAAAGCTAAACGAAAAATTTAGGAAAATGAGTGATGACAACGATCCTGATCAGAAGGCAGAAGGACATTGAAGAACGGTTCAAAAACAACGGCAGTTCTACATAGAGAAACTTGAACGAGAATAACAATCTTGAAAGAACCTTTAATTATTATTAATTTTAAGAACTACATAGAAGTTGTGTCAGATAAAGGTCTCGAACTCGCAAGAGCCGCTCAGAAAGTTGCGGACGAGCTAGGGGTGGAAATCGTCCTTGCACCACCTCAACCTTCCCTTGGGCTGGTTTCGCAAGATATACATATCCCGGTAATATGCCAGCATGTGGATAATGCCGGTCTTGGCTCTACTACCGGTTATTTCAGCCCCGAGATGGCCAAATCATTCGGTGCTATTGGTTCCCTCATAAATCATAGCGAGCATAGATTAAATATTGAGATGATTGAGAGTTTGGTTAAACGGTTGCACAATTTGGATATGACATCGATTGTCTGTGCCGCCAGCTCTGAAGAGGTTGCACGAATAGCTAGTTTTGAGCCGAATTTTATTGCTATTGAACCTCCAGAATTAATCGGTTCAGGAAAAGCAGTATCAAAAGAGCGTCCTTCTGTTATTGCAGATTCTGTTTCTGCAGCAACTAGTAATTATTCTAAGCCTCCAAAGGTTATATGCGGAGCCGGTATCACAGATAAAGAGGATGTTTCAAGTGCATACCTTCTAGGTGCTCAAGGTATCCTGGTCGCTAGTGGGGTAATAAAAGCAGGGAACTGGTATGACAAAATAGCAGAACTTGCTTCAGGCTTTTCAATCGCCTAAGCGATTCAAAACCATCTTAACAATCTTTCGAATGTATACGGAGTATACATTTACAATCATTATTACACTGACCTAGGGAAGCGCAGGGCAGTCACGTGTACAATATTCTGGATCAGAAAAGGCGTTGCACATATTTTCAGACTGTCACACTCCAATTTGCTTTGCAAGCCTTACCACCTTTTTGCCGTCTGTTGTAAGTTTGTTATATACTTTGTTCTTAATAACCGTTCTTTTAACCAATCCAATCCGCTGTGCTTTAAGCAAAAGTTTGTGGCCATATCCATACGCACCAAGTTTATTTAATAAATCCCTTGTTGGATACTCAGAGTCTCCCAGGGTTTTTAGCAGACGCACCATAGCTCTTTCTTTTATTAGAATTCTCAATAGTCTAATTTGTTTCACAATCTAATTATTGAATCTCATAATTATTAACCGCTACTAATTATTAGAAACGTCATTGAAAAAGGGCCTAGAATAAAGATTCCAACTTTGGCCAATCCCCTCTCAATCAGAGTATTGACTTTGCAATTATTACAATTATTACCATACTAATTTAGCAGGCATGGTAGGTGGAATATTAAGTGATTGAGCGCAACGCCCATATCCTAAGAATCTAATTTGCTGCAGCCCGTCGCTTCGATTTGTACAGATTTTGTAGGAACCAACTTTTGCGTACACTTATTATTTTTTTTTGTGACGATAAACTGAATTAGTTGTCGTTACCAATGGTCTGAATCTCTGGCCCCGAGGAAAAAAAATACTGGTATTTTCCTTAGGTTCAAACATAGACTGCGACGCGTTGGACTAATTACGATGACCCGATAGCTGCTGTTTCTGCACTCATTGCTAAAACACAGTAGATCTTGATTAGTGTACTGATTACTCCTGTCGCTAACTCTTTTGTTATGAAACTTCCTCAGAACCGCAGTGCAATAATTGACATTGAGTGGATACTGATCATTGCATTCGTCGTGGTTCCTTTAGTCCTTAACTCGATCGTGCATCAACGAAATTTTAAAGCTAGGCCTTTCTTTGTCTATTTAAGGTGAATCATCCTTGTTTCTGCCCGACTCAGGATCCAACTCTTTTCATCTTTGAGCCGCACTTAGGACAAGCAGCTTGATTGTGCTTTGTTCCACAACTCATACAATAGTAGTTTAACGAACTACCACTACTATATCCAAACATTGATGAGCCAGACATGCCCATTCTTCTTAATGCTCTTTTTCTCATATAGAAGCTAAGCAAGACGAAGACCGCTATTATTATTGGCAAAGAGAACGGAAAAGGAACAAGGAATGAAATTGCTAGGCTTATACCAAGTGAAATACCTATCCATAATAGCTGTTGTGAGACGAATTGTTTATTATTATCACTCAATTTTGGGATTCATTCACCTGTTACTAATCAATATATGACGTTCATGATTTAAAAGGTGTTCCTCTATTATCTTGCAGTATGAATCCCTGAATTTCTATTATTCAGATGTAGAAAGGCTTATCTGAGGATTTCAGCCTAAATCATCACGTTTAAATTAGATATCATCACTTTGTTTCATACATCGACCAAACCGATGGGGAACAAGTCGCCTGGTTAGAGCATGAATAAAATTATGCGCTGACCAGGCCTATATTATATGTTTATTGGAATCTCTATCTCAATCGTATATTCTAATGCTTGGATACTCTTTAAGGGACCTTAAATTATTTAGCTGCAAAACATTTTTCCCTTTAGCTGGCTCTTTTTCTGCAAAACGAAAGAAGCTGATCTTCATAGAGAACAATCTATCTCTTACACCTTTTAGCGGTTCCCTTCATCATCCTGTCTTGCCACTTTCTTAAAATATACTGGAAGAATATACAAGCATTGTAGTAGTATTTTGGGTTTGATGGTTTGATACTTTTCATGATATTATTCAGACTAAAAAATCGATGACGACAGGAATGCCTCCATACACACACGGGTCTTAATATCTCCCAGCTTTTTCACAAATAAAGTAAACTCATTATCCTGTTTCAAACCCTCACCAGTTCTTTTACTATTTTAGGTAAATGCATTTTACCTGTCTGTATGCAAGACGTTGCAGGGTCCAAATCAAAATCTGCTCCGAAGTCTTAGCACACTCCAGCGTTGAAGTATTAGGATAGCAGCAGCTAGAGATCCAACCATTACAACTAATAGAGCTTGTGAATGAAATTCAGGAACAACCACTATACCTCTTGCTATCCCGTTTCTAGTGACGTCGGGGACTGACTGACCCGGCCTCTCCAATCCTTTAATATTAATTTCTAACTGATAAATTTCCTTCGCAGGAAAAGAGATGATTTGAGTATCACTTGCATCTTTTGCTACAAGGTTTTCTTTGTTTAGTATTATTTTTCCACTCTTATCGAGTATCTTCAGATCGTATTTTACACTGGCATTTAAGGGGGTTGATGCATATGCATCAGAGAAATTGATCTTAAGTTTAGATTTTGTATCCGGCAAAAGCTGAGATGGCGACCAAGAAGCAGATACATGAATGCCTCCTGTATCCGTAACTAGATCGGATGAAGTGGTTTGAAGGTTGCTTCTACTATTTAGAGCGTTACTTGAAAGTGTAAACAACATCAACTCAGGGGTAGTATTTTTGTGCGGAGTGCTTACATTGCTCCTGCTTATACTACTAGCGTCACTATTACCTCTAGAACTACTGGAATTCATTACCTGCCTTTGCTGCATTTCCTCAGCAAGCTTTACGATCTCATTTTTGTTTAGGAGATAGTGTACAATTAAAGCGTTCTTTGAAGAAAAAGGGTCGATGGCCAAAGACCGGCCTGATATTTCATTGCCATTAACGGTTGCATTGAAAGATCTCGAATCGCCTAGACCTTTCCATATTTTAGGAATTTTAAATTCTTCATGAACAAAGATGTTTTGCTGCTTGATGCGTGATAAATTCCAGTCAAACGGC
>DATDLD010000105.1:0-4239 GCA_036519475.1 Candidatus Nitrosopolaris sp.
TCCCATTTATCTATCAAATCCAAGCTAGAGCATGATTTGCAAATGATGACCTTAAACTTGCAGTCTGAAAAAAGCAATTCCGTCATTTCGATGTGGAAAGTTTGACGATTTCACTCGATAAAGTAATAGGTCAGCCATCAATGCCTCGTTAAAGAGGCTAGGGTGATAGCTGAGGAACAATTATTATTGATCATATTCGGTGGGTCTTTGTCAAGAGTGATTGACCCTAATTGGTTGATAAGGGATATTCTAATATCCGCTAGCTAGAAGGTTTATGAAGGAATCGAAGATTAGTTTTGCGGCAACGAGGAAGAGCGATATGAAAAGTACCTTTCTCAACAAGCTCTCTTTTACGCGATAGGATATTTTCGCCCCTATCTGACCGCCTATGGTTGCTCCCGCTGATAAGAAAACTGCTAAAGTGTAATCAGGGTGGGCTAGAACGGAATGAGTAATACTTCCTGCCACGGAGGTAATGAAGACGGCAAGTTGTGATGTAGGGCTTGCTTTGAACATAGGCATGCCCAATATTACAACCAGCACCGGTACGAAAACTATTCCACCACCTATGCCAAACAGACTTGAGACGGTGCCTGCCATGAAGCCGATTGCATATGTGAATAACATTGATGCTCTCGATATTTTTTTTACTCTATCCTCCTTAATCGAACTTGGTTGTATGATGTATAATCCAGTCATCAATAAGATTATAGCGAATATTATTTTGAAAGCATCCAACGCAAGATAGCTAGACAAATATGCGCCTACAATTGCACCAGGAATAGCTGAGGCTGCAATTTTGATCCCGATCTGGTATTGAATCCGTTTCTGTCTAGCGTAGGCCATAGTTGATGACGAGCTAGCAAAAGTTACAGCAATCAGACTTGTACTAGCAATCTGAGCTGGCGGAAGACCTAGAAAAGTTAGAGCAGGTGTTATTATTATACCCCCACCCACTCCTACTATTGACCCAAAAATGCCTGCCGCAAGACCTATTATAACCATGAGTAGGATGATTTCAAACAATTGCAGCACGCACCCATACTAACCATGATATACCTACGCATAAATTATTTGTTCTTATTAGCTCATCGTACCCTAAATGATTGTTTAAACATATTTAACTCCACATTTACTTGAATTATTCAATTTGCGCATCATGCTCGTAGGTTTCGGCATTGTTGGCCAAAGCTTTGCAAAGTTGTTGCTATCTAGTTGTCCGGAATTATATGGTCGCTACGGAATTAAACCACGACTAGTTGCTTGTGTCGATAACCAAGGAGGAGCATTTTGCGAATCTGGTCTGAATCTTCAACGTCTACTTGAAGTTAAGAGATCTAAGGGCACGGTAGGAGCTTACTTCAAGGTGGATTCAAATGCAAAAACCAATATTTTACAAATGATTGAAAATGTAGATTCAGAGATATTGGTTGATGTAACAACTACTAATCTAGAGCACGGCGAGCCGGCTACCTCTCATATTATTGCTGGAATGAGATCAGGTAAGCATATAATTACAGTAAATAAAGGGCCACTAGCGCTAGCCTTTCCTTCGCTAATAGAGCTTGCAAATTACAATAATGTTATGCTTCGTTTTAGTGGTACAGTAGGAGGGGGCACTCCCATTTTGGATTTTGCTAAACGATGCCTGAAGGGAAACAGAATAATCTCTTTTATGGGTATTCTAAATGGCACTACAAATTATATTTTAAGCAAGATGGAAGATGGCTTAACTTTTGAAAACGCCCTCTGTGACGCGAAGCAAAAGGGTTATGCTGAAGCTGTACCATCTTTAGACATCGAAGGATATGACGCGGCTGCGAAACTTGTTATCATGGCTAACTGGATAACCGGGATGAAAGTAACAATGAAGGATGTTAAGCGATCTGGTATTAGAAGTATAAGGTGCTCGGATATACTAAAAGCTCAAAAAAAAGGCCATGCTATAAAGCTCATTGCAACATGTGATCATAATCACCTTAACGTTGAGCCAACTGAGATATCAAAAAGAGATCCAATTTGTGTGAACGGGACGTTAAATGCAGTAACTTTCTTCTCTGAGCATTCAGGCCAGCAGACAATTATCGGTCATGGAGCCGGTGGGATGGAAACAGCGAGTGCAATTATCAGAGATTTAATAGAGATAAAGGAGACTGCATTCAGGTAAATTTTTTAATCATCCCGCTAATAACCCATTCCGTACTACCATCTTCTCAAGTTACTTTACTTCTAATATTATCGAAAGAATAAATAGGCTGAATGGGTATTTTTCCTAGGATGTACAGCGGAGAGCTGGAGGTTCAGGCTAAGCGCAAAGCGCTAGCAGTTTTACATGATGAAATTAATAGGATTTTAAATTCCGCTAGGGACCTGTCAGCCCTTACTGCTTCTCTTACCAGAGGCGATGAGAAAGATATCCAGTCATGCCTCGTTAGAATGAGAAATTCTGAAGAGGATGTGGAAAACCTTCGAAGGAAGATAACCAGGGAAGTTGCAGAAATTGGAAGCCTAATGGCTTATCGCGAGGACATTTTAAGAACGGCGTACATTATGGATGATATAGCAGGTTACATTAGTGGTGTTGCATTTAGACTTGCGAGTATGAAAATCTCATCATTAAAAAAAGGAAAATTCAACGATGACGTTAAACAATTAATTGGTATGGTTGTTGATGCCATTTTCAAATTGAACGAAATGGCGCGAGCATTAAGCATTAATCCTTCTAGCACCATCGAACTGGCACAGGAAGTCCAAAGGTTGGAACGGCTTGTTGATGCAAAGTATCGATCTATTGTTATAAAGGCTCTTAACGATATCTCAGTTACACGTGATTTGTTACTCTTGAAAGACGCTGTAGAGGGAATTGAAGGTATGGCAGATAAATGCCAAGAGGCTTCTGATTCACTTACCATATTGGCATTGAGCATGTAATGAATGCAATTCACGCTCTACTGGTAGAAAACAGGATAATCGTTTGCAATATAGAGCATTCACGAGAGCTTTTTAGCAATGGCTTCTATGGTAAACCATTAGGGATTGCAAAACCAAAGAGTAACCTGTTTGACTCGCGTCTTATTTTAGATTTGATTGAAGGATGTTATCTAGTTCACACAAAAAAATTGAGGCTAACACGACCGAATGGCGAACAGATCCCGTTTAAGGAAATTAAGGCTATATGCAGAAGGGAGTACGTCAATTTTGATAATAAATATCTAGTCTTTCAAAGATTAAGAGACCACGGATACGTAGTATCGCCGGGAATTAAATTCGGCTGCGATTTTGCAGTTTACGAGCATGGACCGGGCTTAGATCATGCTCCTTTCTTGATAGAGGTCTTTAGTCCAGCTGAGTACATGTCTGCAACCGGGATTGTACTTGCAGGCAGGTTGGCTACGACTGTTAAAAAACAGTTCATAATAGCAATTCCTAGAATAAAGGAGAAAAGGATTGATTTTATAGGCTTTGACTGGTGGCGTGCTTAAATGGAACACTCACACTAATCTACTCTCACCTAAAACCATTGATTCTTGAATCATCATCTTTTTATTTTTTTGTTGTGGCAGATCGAATTTTACGAAGTTTTCACCCGATATTGTAAGGCGGGTAACAAATTTGTCAGAGCAGTGTTCTAGCCACCCTTTATACCTCACGGAATTTTTCACTATGTCAACGACGCTAGGTTTTTTTTCGTTCACCTCTTCATAACAGGAAAGAATTTCGCCGTATCTAACATCTGGGTGATTATTGAATTTAGTTAAGTAATAAGCAAAGACGACGGTTTTTTCATAGTGGTTTACTGGATGTTTATCGGCATAAAATTCTCTTAAGCCTATTTTATTTTCACCTGCTTTGAGATCTACTGGAATAGGTGGCAAGCAGGGTGAAGATTGCTTTGTATTATGTCTGTTATTGTTGGCAGTCTTCTTACTTAGTCCAGATGATGCCACTTCTAATGCATCTTGTTTACCGTCTGACGGAGGCATTAAAGAATCTACTTTGTGAATAATATTACTTTCTACTCCAAGAACTACAGCCTGCTGAATGGCAGATTTGAAAATTTCTGCGAATCTATCCAAATGTTTGTCAACAAAGTCCTGACTACCTTCAAGTTCAATCATTCCCTCTTTGATATTAAATCTAAATTTTGCCTCGAGAGAATCCAACACCAGTAGACATCATTAAGCTTTTTATTAAGTTGTCGGTACAGTACCGTAATAGATGATAACAGTTACCTAGACT
>DATDLD010000106.1:0-13508 GCA_036519475.1 Candidatus Nitrosopolaris sp.
ATGAGCTTCTCATGAGGTAACGAGGCAGGGTTCATCATAAAAGTGACTCTGGAGATCCCGCCTAGCGCATTGCTGTGGCGGAGTAGCTTCTCCACTACCTCATCTGGATCGCCTACAAGGAGCGCACCCCGTTCATCTCGCTGTGCATCAAAACTCGCACGTGTCATCTTGGGCCACCCACGCTCTCTTCCAATCTCAGTCATGGTACGTGCATAACCTGGAAAGAAGTCGTCAACTGCTTCTTGGGTGCTCTCTGCGACATAGCCCAGCGAATGTACGCCTACTTTTAATTGATGAGGTGAATGGCCGGCTCGCCTGCCCGCCTCCCGGTAAAGATCAATGAGTGGCCTGAATCTGTGCGTTTCGCCGCCTATTATTGCAACCATCAAAGGGAGTCCAAGCAAACCAGCTCTGACAAATGATTCTGGAGTTCCCCCAACGCCTATCCATATTGGCAAAGGATTCTGTAAGGGCCTAGGAAACACTCCCTGACCATTCAATGTAGGGCGATATTCACCAGACCAATGTACATGCTCATTGTCACGAATCTTTAGCAGCAAACCGAGCTTCTCTTCAAAAAGCGAGTTATAGTCTTCCAACTTAAATCCGAACAAAGGAAAGGCTTCGATGGATGAACCGCGGCCAACAACCAGCTCCGCCCGGCCCTGCGACAGAAGATCCAGTGTTGCGAATTCTTGAAACACCCTTACTGGGTCCGCTGCACTCAGCACAGTTACAGCACTAGTAAGACGTATCCGTTTCGTTCGTGCCGCTGCTGCAGCTAGGATAACAGCCGGAGCCGAATCGAGGAACTCTTTACGGTGATGTTCGCCAACGCCAAAGACATCTAATCCAATTTTATCGGCATATTCTATTTGTTCAACCAACCTTCGCAAACGCTCAGACGGGCCGACTGAAAGGCCAGCATCATCAAATGCTGCGAAGCTATCAATTCCTACTTGCATCTAATGTGCATTATGCAAGCCAATTATTTAATTAGAGTAGTAATTCCTAACTTAGTAGGTATGGTCTACCATATTTAGTAAGCAAAAACGTATCGAGATTGTTAGAACGGCAAGAAAAGGGCAAGCTACTAATGATAGTTCAAAAGATTGGGAGAGAAAAGCTACCAACATACCCGGGATATTTCTGTTCAAGCTTCCTGGTTTAAGAGGAAGAGGGCTAATCCCTGGTTGGCTATTAGTAGGATCTCTAGTTTAGATATGTGCTTCGAGTTTTCCTGAATATTACTCCATCTTAATTTTATGGAGTATCTCCCCATTGAAAATACACAGTACCATCTTTACATGATGAATATATCGATGATTGATTATCTTTCATAGAACTCCATACTTCAATTTCACCAAGTATTTTTTCTACGTCTTGTTGTTTGTCCTTATAGAGTTCATGAGATAGCAAATCGATTATCTCTTCTCTTGAATACGATTTGGATGGATTGTCTTTCAGCAGATTTTCTATTCTAGTTTGTATATCTTTTTTACTATTTGGCATAATTGGTAGTCCTATAACACATACAGGTTTGCCTTGAAGTTTTCTAATGCTAACATAGGATTGGGATATGTATCGACTTTGAAACCATTATCCTCGAGTATTAGTTTCAAGGTCAAATTACTCTAATTCGTCATCAACAACTAATATTCTTCTCAATGGTTCCGGATAAATATCAGATGCAGGATCAAGCATTTAGCATCAAGATTAGATTAGAATAGACTATTTTATTTAGCTCAGACATGAGGATTCTTCCACCTCTCTATTGGATTTGCAATCAGATTACCCCATTCAGTCCATGAACCATCATAGTTTGCTACGTTAGGATATCCCAAAAGATATTTCAGCACGAACCACGTGTGCGAAGATCTTTCACCTATGCGACAATATGTAATAATCTTCTTATCTGGAGTTATGCCCTTTGATTCGTAGAGTCTCTTTAATTCATCTGCTGATTTGAATGTGCCATCGCTATCATTAACTGCCTGGGCCCAAGGGATATTTTGTGCTCCAGGAATGTGTCCTCCTCTTTGGGCATGTTCTGTAGGATATTCTGGTGGCGCTAGAATTTCCCCTGTAAATTCTTTTGGGCTCCTAACATCAACCAGTGCTCCCCCGTTTTTATTGTATAATGATTCCTTTACATAGTTCAAGAAGGTTCTAATATTGTTGTTAGTATCATCTGGAGCTATGAAATTGCCCTTTGCGTATTCTGGAACGTCTTTACTTATTGGCCTATCTTCCACTAACCATTTTTTTCTACCACCATTCAAAATCCTTACATCTTTATACCCATAATACTTGAAGGCCCAGAACGCAAATGCCGCAAACCAGTTGTTAAAATCCCCATACAAGATTAATGTGGTATCAGTGTTAATTCCAGCTTTTTGCAATAACTCTTCATAGGCTTGTCTACTTAAAATATTCCTACTTATTGGTTCGTTTATATCGTTTTTCCAGTGAAATAACACAGCTCCTGGTACATGTCCTAACGTATAGTTGGAGTTTGGATCATAATCTACTTCAGCTATGCGAATCTTTGAGTCCGTTAAGTGATCCTCTACCCATTGAGTATCAACTAGAACTTCAGGATGTACGTATTCGCTCTTGATTGCTTGTGCCATATCTAAACTTAGATGAGTATTACAAATATTACTGCTATGATATACGCAATTTAACGGAGTTATATGCTATTCAAATACTATCCACTAAATGCAGATATAGGCGGTAAAGACTGGTACAAATGCAAAAAATACATGTTTCAGACTGGGATTGCACATTTGGATTTGGTTATATGGCCCCATAATGATCTATAGTAATGAATGTCCTTATCACCAACGGATTACAAAAGCGAAATTCATCAGTATTGAATACACAGACAAAAGCTGAAGAGACATCAATGAGACAAAGACAAAAGCAAAAACCAGATGTAAACACAATTGAAAAATATTTCTTATTATGTAAATCCTGTTTTTGGTGTGTCTCCTATATTGGTACTTCTGCTAGAGTTGATATTTCTCATGATGACGAATATACAAACTGTCCTGTTTGCAAAACTGGTAGAATTGATTCGTTGTCTATCTTGCAAGATTAATCATATAAACTCGATTACAGTCCCAGCAGTGGAGTAAGTTTGGAATTTCTAAGATGATAATGTGTTATGTGTTATGGGAGATGGATCATGCATCATACGTCTATCAAACACAGTTTTTCCTCTGCTGGTCTCAGATATACAATATGTTAACAAATATACGAATATGCGAGTGAAGAAGTGTATTTTCTTTATGACAGACAGCAAAATCTTTTAGAAGAAGAATCGAATTCTATATGCCATGTCAGAACAACAACGACAACAAGAAGTTCATATTGTGCTAGTATCAAACGATCCTAATAGAGCATACCCAGCCTTCACACTTGCATTAGGCGCTGTGACTATGGGAGCAAAGTGCAAGCTATATTGTACTATGAGCGGATTAGATCTTGTGAAGAAAGGAGGCTCCTCTAAGATAACAATGCCAGGTGCTCCCCCATTAGATAAGTATCTTAAGGATGCAATTGATGCAGGAGTAGAAGTCACAGCATGTGGACCATCAAAAGAGATGCTCATACAAATGGGTATTACAAAGGATAATTTGGAGCAAGGAGTTCAATTTGAAGATGTTATAGGATTTCTAAAAGCTGCATTACCAGCTTCAAGGAATGGTGGAATGGTACTATTTATATAAGTAACAAAGAGATCTTAAGAGGAGAAGATGTTAGGAGAATTAAAAGTATTGATAAACAAATCTCACAACGATCTTTTAAAAGCTAATTTAGTAAAATCGTTTGATAGCAGAGGAATGGCATGTCCTTACCCTTCATTTGAAACTGTAAAAGCCATGAATTCACTCAATACCGGAGATGTTCTTGAGATAGTAACAGATAGTGATGAATCAGCATTAAAGTCCATACCAAGTGTCTGCGAGAATCGTAAATGGGAATTTTTGGTGCTAGAAGAATCAAAGGATGTTTGGCGAATTCGTATTAAGAAGTAAAGCCACGCCGCATTATAAAAAAGCCGTTAATTTCCCTCTATCAATAGATTTGGATTGAGATCAAAATCTAGAAGATGCTAGGTCTACTGCTTCATTCATGTTTTGTACTTTTACGATTTACAAGTAAGGAATTAATTTGTTAATATACCAAAGATGCAAACATTGCGTTGAACTTGCTAAAAATGCATATGTAGAGTTGATTATATACTGAGATCTGTATTATGTATATGAGTTATGAAGAACAACGTGACTTTTGCAGGGCGATATTGCTGCATCTTATTCTGGTCAAGTTCCAGAAAATACATTACAACAGCAAAGTCTAAAAGATAAACAGCCTGTTGCAGATAACGTCGCTGTAAACAAAAATAGAGTGCTACATGACACAAGTAAAAGGGGAGGAGGAATTTATTGAACTTGCTTAGCTACACTTTCAGACATTTAGGCTAGATTTGATCTATGATTGAGATTGAGCGTTTTCATTGCTCAAAAGGAGGCATCTTCGTAACGTCCCATGAGATAATCTTGTATCTATTTAGGGAGCTTGGCGGCAAGGACGTCAACCTTCTCTATAGTCGGCGGGTGGACGAAAAGCTCGGAAGCTTTCTCAGTCAGTGCTGCAGCGACTCGGCCAGTGAGGTGTGCTTGTCGGCCGGACTCATCCGGAAATGCATCGAAAATGCCAAACGTCGATGGTCCCATGCGAATCCCAAACCATGCGGTCGTTGCCGGCTCATCTTGGACTAGTGATAGACCCCCGCGAAGAAAGCTCTCGACCTCAGCCTCTTTCCCGGGTTTTGCCTCTAGTCGAACGAATAGCCCTACATTAACCATGTTTCTCTCTCTCTTCGAAATACTTGTACTAAGTGCCATTTGTAGATATTTTTCATCGTAGTGGAAATATACAACATGAGATAAAAAGTATACAAGTCAGTGGGAAATCTGTCTGAAACTTGTGGAAGTATTCACGCAAGATTGTTTGGTAACATTTTTTATCTGACTGGTATTGAGCGATGACACGGGTAAGATACCTATATACTCATTCTAAGTTACTAAAAAAATAGCCAATTTACAAGTTTTTATTATCGTTGCGATTATTTAGTAATACTTATCAATTGGTAACAACCAACTTAATATACTTAGTCTCATTACAGTATATGCTACAAAATGTCAGAAGATGCAGTAATTGATTGGGAATCGACTATCCATATTCTCATACAATAATATCTGTATTTATGTCGACAATAATTTTAGATCTCTTACACAACATTGATTTTCTAGCTTTCAAGCTACAAAGCTATGACCTGGTTAGGTCAAACTGACAAGACAGACAGAGGTATTTCCAGTTAGTAAAATCTCTTGTGTATTTAGGTGTAACATTTACCAAATACATGTATTGTATTTATTACAATCTTCACATAGTCCTGATACAGGGCTTTTACGGTCAAAATCTATAGATTACCTATAACTTGCTAAGGACAGTGCAATAGACTAAACTAGAGATTCTAGATTAATTCTAAATTCCTTGCATTGATATTTGCTAAATGGGTTGTTGAATGGGTTGTCGTGGTTTGTAGTTGTATTTGGGCTGCTAACTCTGAAAATAACAATCTTGTTGACCAACCCGTATAGTACGTAAAGCTGAAGTAACATTTAGGATCGCGTACTGTAACTCAAGGCGACCTTGCCTGATTTCAACGGTTTGGCCTGTATGAGTTTCAAGGTGTGCCGCGCTTGTACATCTTTGAACAACGCCTTTCCCCCACCCAAGATAAGGGGATTGACTATTAGACGCAATTCATCGATCAAACCCAGATTCATCAGACTGGATACCAGAGTTGCGCCGCCGAAGACCAGCATATCCTTACCCGGTTGTTGCTTCATTCCTCGGATTTCTTCTACGTCCCGAACAATCCGTGTCGTCTTCCATGCCACTTTATCCAGGGTCTTGGAAAGGACGATGTGGGGTATCTTATCGGCGCGTCGTGCATAGGTGATTTCATTTTTCGTTCCCCCTTTTGGGTTGGCCAGGAGGGTAAGCCAGTATTGTTCGTATTCGGGATACATCCCCCGCCCCAGGATAAATGTGTCTACTGTGCTGAGTGTTTCATCCATCTCCCTCCACGTTTCTTCATCCTCGGCCATCGCCCAATCGAGTTCTCTATTGGGTCCTTCGATGAAACCGTCCACCGACGTTTGCAGAGCTGCGATTACTTTTCTCATAGTTATATTTTCTCATAGGCTTGGCTTAAAGCATGTATGTCGAGCTTACGTATTTGAAGCGTGAGTTGCTCATTACTGTTTAGCTGGAAAATTAAAAGCAGAGCCCCGTATTTCCTCATTATTTCAAAATGTTTAGTGAGCTGCTCCATCGCGTCATGGCTCTTTTTTGGTGCTCTGTAGACGACTGGGCTACTTCACTGCCAATCCCTTGCTCTGTTTCTGTCAAGTTGGATTTACTCATGACGAATAATATACAGAATATACCTAATAAGTATGCAAGGGATCAAAAGTATAGTTGTTGTAAAATTGAAGGTCAAGAAGCGGAGGAATCGATGATGAAGATTATAGTGTGTAATGTAGACTTCCAAAATCGTTAAACATACCTTTTTTGATAGTCCTACGAATTCATAAAAGTACCAATTACGCAGAATCAAATATGTACACTTTCTGTCCAGTTTTACAAAAAAATCTATGCTAAAAAAGTATAACCATTGGTAAGAGAATATAGACATTTGTCACTTTCTTATTATCCAATAGTGTGTTCCGTACTCAGCCGCCAGTTTAGTTATAATAAAGGCAGAAATAAAAGTCCCAAATGTTTCTAAATAGCTCCTGATATAGGATAAAGAATCATGCAGCGTATATCGCACCTCATAACATCTACCGTATGAAGAGCTTATTTGACAAGTTTATAACAGCGTTGAGGACTCATCCATCAAATAGACACCTATTTTGTTTATCTTTCTTTGACAATATAGAAATCAACTATACAAAGCAAATTATAGTCAAATGTATATATGATAAGGAGGAGAGGCAGTCTGGTGGTTAAAAATCACGCAGATATTTGTCGTCTGTGGATGTCATGAGTAAAACCATAGTATTGTATAACTAAAGCAGATAATTTTCATTAACTATTGTTTTTTGTCGTCGAAATTCCTATTTCAACATAATATCGAGTCTCTAATTTTGATAGTAACTATTATAATATAAATCAAAAAGAAGACAGACAATGGCAAAGATTGCTCTAATAGTTGGTTCTGTCAGGCGAGATCGTCAAGGTATCAAGGTCGCGCGCTGGATGGAAAAGAAGTTGAGAGGTCGGAATCATCTTGTATTATTTATTGATCCACTTGAACTAAAGCTACCGTTACTTGATAGGATGTATAAAGAGATGACAAATCCTTCTAAAGAGTTGACAGACCTTAGATACAAAATTAACGATGCAGAAGGGTACATGGCGGTCACTCCTGAATATAATCGCAGTACATCGAGTGCGATGAAAAACACGTTAGATTATTTTCTAGAAGAGTATTATTTCAAACCTTCTGCGATCGTTTCTTATTCTCCTGGAATGTTTGGTGGGATAAATGCCGCACAACAACTTAGATTGGTATTCGCAGAACTTGGAGCGCCGTCCATATCTTCATCTTTTGCAATATCAAGAGTACAGAACGTTTTCGCTGAAGATGGAAAACTATTAGATGAAGAGTATGACAAAATAGCCATAAGATTCCTGCAAGAATTCGAGTGGTATATTGAGGCCTTCAAAAATCAAAGAGCAAAAGGTACTCCATATTAGACTGAAATTTTTGTTTGATTTATTCCTGACCACAATATTTGGATTGTAAGGATGTGGCACTTTCGCATCAATTCTTTACACGAATATACTGACGAAAAATTTGAAATGATATATGAATGGGGAAAACGTGATGATTCGCATTTATAGTAAAGACATGAAAGATGGAAATAAAACTAGAATTAGAATGGAGCATCAAGAGT
The DNA here is from genome assembly GCA_036519475.1 of Candidatus Nitrosopolaris sp. Lineage (GTDB taxonomy): Archaea > Thermoproteota > Nitrososphaeria > Nitrososphaerales > Nitrososphaeraceae > DATDLD01. The sequence continues at coordinate 8,043 of DATDLD010000106.1, forward strand.
ATCCAGACTCTTGAAAAAGCAATGAAAGAAAATCAGATACGCAAGGAGTGCAGAGTCCTATACCTGCAGATGTATAAGGGAATCTAGTCTTATGACTGAGAGTAGCACCAACCGATTTCGTATGCTTAAAAACTTTATTATCATCTCATTAATAAGTTAAATTGAATTTAATGATGAGCGATTCAAACATACCCTCAGAGATAGATGAACATTTGATGGGAACTAATGGAAAGCCAGATCTGAGAACAATATGTGGCTATTGTACACAGGGAAGACATAGTGAATGTCGCGAAGATACTTGCAATTGTGCCAAAAATAATCATGAAGTTATAACTAGTACATCAGTCGATTTGTAGAACAGCACTGCCTTGTAGGGAGACACTTGTGGGTTAGTGGAACACATACAGGCTATTGTATTGCACAGTTGATTCCTTGATAGGGATGTGGACTTGTGTCAAGATAGACAAGCAATGTGCAAAGTCATCCAGAAAGAAAGAACGAGTACTTGATTAATATAACAAGTGACTTTCAGCTTTAAGCTACTAATTTCTTAAACTTTGGAATGCAAAATAGAGGAATATTGATGAGCAGCTAATGAAAGCCATTCAGAAGGAATATTAACAGATCGATGATTTATCGTTTCCATTAACACCAAGAAGAAGTACGGTATCCACTTTAGCAGCAATAATTTTTCATCGTCCATCAGAGAATATTAATAAGTTGGCGAGTTCTGTTATGAATGTTAAGGTATTAAAAAGAATGAGATGTTTTAATTGCTATTCTGAATTTCTTCCAACGATTTCAAAACCTATCTGCAAAAAATACGGTTTCTGCCATTATTGCAGAGACTTCTCCTGTTTTCATCATGATCTAGCTCTTAAGGAACTTTAGCTATTCAAAAGATAAATTCTATAAATCATTGCAATGGATATTGAAAAGAATTGAAGATATTATGGGTGACCATCGAACCGTATTATAGACTGGGAAATGGGTATTGTATTTAGCTACTGGCAATTAGCTGATTGCCATGTCTATACAATGTCTAATCGTTCAAAATGAAGTTAGCAAAATGGAGCGATTAATTTTTATAGCTTGTTACCGCATTCACAGAATTTTGCGTTGTAGTCATTGCCGAATTTACATTTTGGACATCATTTTTTAGGATTCTAAATAAGAAATAGGTTAAATTGCTTGACAAATTGTTTTGCGGCTTCTTTTGCTTATTGATTTACATACTCTAAACAAGATCAGATCCTAAAAATGAAAGAATATTTTTAGTAATTACTCCTGCCACAGCTGCTAAAAAGAAGCATCATATTCAAAATGTTTATGGAGAAAACAGCAATCTAGTTTCATTAGAATATTCGTCATAGAAAAATATTGAAGTTGATATTGATGACAATGAAATGGCATTTCTTCCCGATGCGTTAAGGCTGGAACATCAGCTTTAAGTCATTGGGGATTTATCTGATTTCTTGAACAAAACTAAAAATGTGAGCTTTGGATTTTTTACAATAAAGATAAAGTAATCTAACAAGATTTGCTGATGTGGTTGAGTATACGAAAGAGGTTCATTCTCTTTAATTTATTTTCTTTGTCGAATAATTGCTTCATTAAAAAAGGGATTAAGTGTAAGACTTGTAGATGATTTGTATTGATGAAATGCGGTGCAAAACTATTATTAGAGATGAGGGAGTTTATTCAAATGGCAACTCCAGTTAAGTTATTTAAAAATAAGCATAAGCCTTATCGTATTCTTGCTGTTGACGACGACAAGCATGTTCTCTGGGTCAAAATGATTGATGACAACCCGGGAAGTATTATAGAGAAGGATACCAAATTAGGATTTAATGATATGATAGCAAATGAAGAGTGGGAGCTAGATTCTAACACCGGTTTTACTTTCTCCACTGGAAAATTTGAAAAAATAGAGTGAGAAGAGTATCATTAGGTTTATCTTGCATCTCTTTATCATAATATGTCATATTCACTCATATTCATTCATATTCATCGCGTAATCGTTGTTTGGTACGAGGTTACCTTGTAAATTTAAAATCTGTGAAAGATTGGAACATGCTACCTCCAGAAGAAGTTACACAGGCGATACTATATACAGTTACGTCATACAATATTGAATTAATAGCTGTTATAGGAAATGATATTATCATGATGATGGAAATAAAGAAAAGCTTGTCTAATTAAGACTTTCGCAGAATGATGATGCAAAGCAGTATAGGATAGTACTTACCGTAGGAATATTGAAATTTTGTATTAATGGGTAAAAACGGTTAAACTATCAACCTAACTATATATTTACAAATTCGATAAAATGAGCGTGTAGAAGAAGATTTAACCTTGTATTAGTTCTACAATCAAGCCCCTGTCCCAGCCATATTTTGTACTCATCAGCTTCGAAACTTGAATGGCTAATTCAGACTCCTTGTCTTGATCAACTATTTGTGCTTTGCCTTCTAACGTCTTATCGTTTACAGTAAACAAAACTCTTGGATCATGTATAATATTCTGTATCCAATGCGCATGTGTCCGACGTTCTGACAATACATAATATTTTCCATCATACCCTACAAACCAAATCTCTATTGTATGCTGTTTGCCTGTCTTCCATCCTTTAGTAGTTAAATAGAGAAAGTCTTGTCGTTCTTGATCCAACGATATGATGTAGATCTTGGTCGTTCATATTCTTACCTTAAAGTTTATAGTCATCGATATTGTACAATTATCTAATTTACAATGAGTTGATTTGAAAAAAGGAAAAGGAATTGTATAAGTAATTTTGGTAGGCTATTAACAATGGTCTAAATTGTGTATAACTGATTTTTACATAATTTGTGAAGTATACCCATTGAAATTTACAGAAGGGGTGATATAATCAATGTTTCTAGATCTGTTCATAAAGTAGTAAAAATAAGGATAAAGAAAAATTTCTGGCATAGCAAGAAATGACTTCTATAAAGCTTCCTTGGTAGTATGACTAGAAATGACTTACTATTATCACTTGTCATAACTATTCTTTTTTAAAAATGAAAAAAGCCGTCACTTCACTTTGCTTAATCCTCAGTGGGACAGAAGTGCAGCGATAATAAAACTCATTCCAACTGTCAGTGCTGCGGCAAGTCCAGTCATCATGACCCTGGGATTCGATACTAAACCATATATACGATGGGGTTTAGATAACAATAATCTATTAAACATAGTTATTCTATCACCATCTGAAGTATATATGCAAATTCCCAAATCATACCCAAATGTTTTCCTGATTATGTCTTTGAATCCAGAGCCTGCTATTAATATTCCTCACGAACAACCTGCGGAGAAGAGGCTTTGAATATAGCAAATATATAATCGCCTTCCTTTATCCCGAGGTCAGCCCTAGCTTCCTCTGTGATCCTTGATGTCATGTGAAATTTATTCATAACCAGATGTATATCTGCTACACCTGTATTGTAGTTGGTAATCTTTGTTACTTTGACCTCTACAACATTGCGTGCACTAGTTTTTATGAGTTCCTTTGAAAGAATGATATCCTCCGGTCTAACCAATATTCCAACTTTAGAGCCAATACTATAATTTCCCAATGTCTCCAGTAAATGTGAATCAGTCTTGAAAGTAGTTACGCCGTCCTTTGACTGTACAACAGTTCCTTCCAAGTAGTTGCCTTCACTAAAGATGTTCGATAAGAATGGCGAATGATTTGAATGTAATAATACAGCTTCAAGTCTACCTGCGTTCACTATGACACCGTTCTGCAACATAGAGACAGCGTCAGCAAGTGCATAAACATCATCTTCAAAATGAGTCACATAAATGGCTGGTATATCATGCTTTCTGAGAATTCGTCGCAACTCCAACCTTAACTTTCTTTTTGTAGAAGTATCAAGATGAGCTAGAGGCTCATCCATCAGCATAATTTTAGGTTCTGTTACAAGCATTCTGGCCAATGAAATTTTTTGCATCTCGCCTCCGCTTAATCCTTGTATATGTCTATTAGTTAGGTGCGAGATCCCGAGATCCTCAAGGAGTCTTTTAACTTGATGATTCCTGTCTTTCTCATTCTTTTTTTTAAGGCCGAAGATAATGTTCTCATATACATTCAGATGAGGAAATAGACTGGGGTTTTGGAATGTATAGCCAATATTTCTGGATTCTACCGGTAGATCGGCTATATCTAATCCATCCATTAGAATGATACCACTGTCTTGTTTTAGCAGTCCTGCAATGAGATTTAGAACTGTGGTTTTACCGCTTCCTGTAGGTCCAATCATTACTAAAATCTCGTTGTCATCTACTTTCATATTCAAAGGTCCTAATGTAAAACCAAGAAATGTTTTAGTCAGATTGACAAGTTCTAGTACCAATTTAGCCGCTTCTCCACCCAAGTTTCACTATATCCTGTCCTTTCTGCCTAGTGATATAGAACGCGATTAAAGCTATAATTGCTAAAAGGATAACTAACATAATACCTGGAATAGCCTGCCTAATCCCACCAATCGCATTGTCTTCAAAGATCTGAATTGAGATGGTATGCGGATTGTATGCCATCATCATAGTTGCTCCGAGCTCTCCCACGGCCCTAATCCATGACATTATAAAACCTATAATTATTCCAGTCTTAGCCAACGGAAGTGAAATCTTTAAGAAGGTTTCTGCTCTATTCTTACCCAAAACTCTTGCAATCTTCTCATAGGATTCATCAACTGATTCAAACGCTGCCTGACTTGCAAGAATCATGAACGGGGAAGCAACATAAGTTTGTGCTACTATAACTCCAAGTGGAGATTGTGTGAATTCGACTCCACGAACTATTTGGGCCAAAGGCGAGTAGGGGCCAAACACGCCTAAGAGAAGAGCACCACTTGCAAGTGGAGGCAAAACTAACGGAATAATAACAATAAGCCTCAAGAGAAACTTACCTGAGAAATTATTGTGTCTGGCTAACAAATAGGCAAGTGGTATTCCAAAGAGAGCTACGAGTAATGTAGAAATTGTTGCTGATATTAAGCTTAGAATGAAGGCATCGCCAACTGCAGGTCTAGCTAGAGAATCTAACAGCTTTGAAGGCTCTACAAAGGTCACGATTGTAATAAGTGGATATGCAATGTATGCTACAGCTACTCCAGACAAAATCAGTATGATGATATTAAATCCTTGAAGCTTCATGCCTATTTCACCCCAAATACTATTACTAGTATCGTGCTTGTTAGATGTTTGTTATTATTATCTTACTATTTTTCACTATGATTTCTGTTTTATCGGTTCTAGAATATTCCTTATAGAAGCAGGCACTTTCTCTATGTCTCCTTCGAGGACCGGTTTGAGGTAGTTTAATCCTTGGGTTTTTAAAATACGTTCTCCATTGCTGGAAAGTAAGAACTTTACGAAAGATACAGCTCCATTTAGATTCCTAACTGTCTCTGGTATTGTGGCTGAGAAATATATTGGTTCACC
>DATDLD010000107.1:0-5948 GCA_036519475.1 Candidatus Nitrosopolaris sp.
AGTAAATTGGACTCTGTAGACCAAAAGATTATACATATTCTGCAAGCTGATGCACGTAAATCGTACGTAGAAATTGCAAATGAAATAGGATTTTCTGAATCTGCCATAAGAAGACGTGTAAAAAATCTACTCGATACCGGAGTAATAAAGAGGTTTACCATAGAGATGGATAGCGGTGATAAGACGAGTGCGATTACATTAATCTCTGTTAGTTCCACGTCAGACACACCCACGGTTTCTGCCGATCTCATGAAAATAAAGGGCGTACAAGTAATCTATGAAATCACAGGACAATATGATATTGCCGCAATTATCTCCGCTCCTACCATTGAAGAAATTAATAAATGCATTGATGAAGTTCGTAAGGCAAACGGTGTTTCCGATACAAATACAGTCATCGTTCTTAAGATGACACGATAGGACTATAGAACCCAAGTAGCAAAACCATGATTAATCAAGTCTTGATTCTGGAGGCCCACCCCATTTATACGTCTTAATGAATTAGATTATTGAACCCTATTATTGCGACAAAGTTTATATTTTGTTCGAAATGAGTAGAGTCTGCTTAGAGATGTCGCTAAAATCAGACGATCCTAACTACTATGCGCATATTTATAACGAATCTGACAAGGATAAAAAGCAGATAAGAATTCTCGATTCCACGCTTAGAGAGGGAGAGCAGCATCCGGGTGTTGCCTTTACCGTAAAGCAAAGAATTCAGATAGCATGGATGTTAGATTCGTTTGGGGTCGATCAAATTGAAATTAGCCCAGTTATATCTTCAGACCACCTCGAAGCCACTAGGAGCATTATAAAACAAAAACTAAAAGCTGATATCCTTGCCCATGTACGGGCAATAAAATCTGATGTTGATATCGCTATAAGTACCGGGGCCACCTGGGTGGCAACATATTTGGGAATTTCAGATATCCACCTCTCGGCAAAGCTAAGGATTAGTAGGGAAGATGCCAAGATAAGGGCTCTTGAAGTTGCAGATTACATAAAGTCACATGGTCTGAAATCTCGATTTACTATGGAGGACGCTAGTAGGACAGACCCTGCTTTTCTTCTTGAAATGTGCAAGGAAATGAATAATCGCGGTATTGAAAGAGTAAGTATCCCCGATACCGTAGGAATAATGCGGCCGAGAGGTATGTTTAAACTTGTCAAGCTGATATACGACAATATCGATACTTCAAAAACTTCTCTTGACGTCCATTGTCATAACGATGTAGGATTAGCATTGGCTAATGCTCTTGCAGGATGCGATGGTGGAGCCGATCAAATTCACACAACTATAGACGGTTTTGGAGAACGTACGGGTATCCCTTCCTTAGCCGAAACTGCAGTTGCGTTGACTCTGCTCTACAAGTCGAATAACGATCTGAGATTACATATGCTGAAAGATCTATCAAAAACAGTTTCACAATATACGCGATTAGAAATTCCTGAATCCAAACCAATAGTAGGTGACAGCGCATATAAGCACAAAGCAGGGACACACCTTGCTGCTATTTTAAGAAACCCATCTGCATACGAGATCTTGGAGCCAAAGAGTGTTGGTAATCGGCGCAAGATTGTATTTGGAGAACTAGCAGGAAAAAATGGTGCAGCTTACCTACTGTCATTACTAGGATTAGAAACAGATCATAATGAGGCTGAAACTCTGGCACATGGTTTAAAAGAACTCCGAATGGGTGACATACTGGAATTGTACTTGGACGACAGATTGGAAAGAAAGATACTTAATGATGCGCATCCAAAAGTAAAAGCTGAGGAGTAATAAAATGGCTAAATGTCCTGAATGTGATGCAGAAATCAGAATTCCTGCTGACTCTATAGAAGGAGAAATCGTAACATGTCCAGATTGTGGCGCAAGCTATGAGCTACTAAAAACGGAGGCAGGGTTTGAGATAAAACCCGCCCAGGTTGTAGGCGAAGATTGGGGACAATGAACCAAGAGAAGATGACCTCGTCGTCTTCTCTTACTATTCTTTATGATACAATTAGGTGGGAAGAGAAAGCATTGTATGAAGCAGCTAAAAAAAAAGGAGTACATGTAACTAATGTTGATTGTAAGAATCTCTTTATTGATTTAAATAAGAAGAATTCAGAATTTAGTAAGAAAACTATTATTCAACGATGTGTTAGCTATTTTAAGAGCCTTCATTCAACTGCTGCATTAGAGGGTCTTGGGGCATATGTCATTAATTCACTACATACAGCTACACTTTGTGGGAACAAGTTATTTACCCACATGGTACTTCAAAATGCCGGAATAGAGACGCCTAAAGCTGTCTCAGCTTTTTCCGAAGAATCCGCGCTATTAGCACTAGAAGATTTAGGATATCCAGCTGTTATCAAACCTACTATTGGAAGTTGGGGCAGACTGATCGCTCTTCTTCGCGACAAAGATGCAGCCAGAGCCATAGTTGAAGATAGAGCACACATGTTTCCACTTTATCATATATACTATTTTGAAGAGTTCGTAAACCGCCCTCCACGGGATATCAGGGCAATCATAGTAGGAGACAGAGTAGTTGCGGCGATCTATCGCTATTCTGGCAGTGACTCTTGGAAAACGAATATGGCTTTAGGCGGGCATGCAGAAGCCTGTCCCGTCACAAATGAAATGGAAGACATATGTTTAAAAGCGGCATCTGCTGTGGGAGGAAATATCGTAGGGGTAGATCTTATGGAGAAAGAGCAAGATGGACTAATTGTCCACGAGATTAATAATACTACAGAATTTAAAAATACTGTAAAAGTAACAGGAGTCGATGTTCCAGGATTAATGATAGATTATACTCTTAGCCTGGGAAAAAAATAAAGAAAAAATTGGTCTCTCCAAGCTATGCTGTTGAATTACTAAGGCGAGCTCTTGAATATTATACACCGTCTCGTTCAGAGGCGCCCTTAGCAAATATGCTAAAAGATAAATGCGTTAACGAGCTTGGTTTCGAACAGGCTTATATTGACAATGTAGGAAACATTATTGCTACTAAGGGTAATGGGGAACCAAGAGTATTGCTTTGTGGTCATATGGACACAGTCCCGGGGCGGATTCCTGTTAGAATGGAAAATGGCTTTCTTTACGGTAGGGGCGCCTCTGATGCCAAGGCTCCTCTAATTGCAATGCTACTTGCGGCCTCCGAATTTCCAAAACAAAGTGGAACGATAATCTTTGCTGGTGTTGTTGATGAAGAGGGTAACGCTACAGGAGTTAAACACCTCGTGACTAGTAATATTTCGCTCGATTATGCAATTTTTGGCGAGCCAAGCGGCTTACAGAAAATTACTATTGGATATAAGGGTAGGTTAGAAGTTAGGCTGACTTGTGATGTCGGCAACAGCGCACATGCAAGTGCTCCCTGGCTAGCAAAAAATTCAATCGAGGAAATGTACGATCTTTGGAGATCAATTAAATCTGAAATAGACGGCGTAGAAATTGAAGGAAACAGGACAAAATCAGTTAGTTGTACACTTACTGAAATAGCTGGGGGTTCCAGTCATAATGTTACGCCACAGAAGTGCAAGATAACGATGGACATTCGAATACCTATGAGTTCCACTACTGCGGAAGTATTAAGAATTTTAGATGGAGTTGTAACTAGAGTTGCTGCCAAGAAAGGAATAACTACGAGGTATAGGATAGAAGATGCGGCAGAACCCTTTGAGGCTAGCCATACTTCAAAACTGGTAAGAGCCCTTTCCCTTTCAATCCTTGATGTATGTAAGGCACGCTCCTTACTCCTTAGAAAAACAGGTACAGGCGATATGAATATACTCGGGGGTTCATTCAAAATTCCTATGGTAACCTATGGACCTGGTGATCCACATGCTTCTCACAGTACCAATGAGCGAATAGATCTAAAAGAGTATTTATCCAGCGTTGAGGTATACGGTCGAACTTTATTTCATATTTCTAGGCTGCATGATCACAAACGAGCTCAAGTAACTAATGACAAATATAGAGCTGCAAAACCAATGTAACAGTAGATGCTATTTTTCATTGGTTTAGGCATCAGCGGTTACAACGGTATTAGCCTACTTGCGTTGAGCGCTTTGAAAACATGCACCATTATATACATCGAAAGGTTCACAAGCGCAATATGTGACCAGGATATTCTTGAATTAGATAAGGCTGTCAGATCCGAAGATAAAGGAATAACAATGCTGTCAGTTCAGCGATGGTTCATAGAAGATGGACGAGAAATCCTTGAACGAGCACTAGATCAAAATGTTGCGTTAGTAACGTACGGGGATCCTTTAATTGCAACTACACACACGGAGTTGTATATAAGAGCCGTCAAGAACTCCATAAATGTAAATATCCTACATGCTGCATCAGGTGTTTCCTCTGTAATAGGGGAGACAGGACTTCATATGTACAAATTTGGAAGGTCTGTCACAATGATGTCAACACCCTTGTCAGCTCTAAGTGTATACAATACTATTTTTGATAATTTGCTCGCAGGAAACCACACGTTAATTTTGACTGAATATAATGACATTCATCCCAATGGCCTATTTTTCCTTGATCCAGTCCGGGTCTGTAATATGCTAATGGAAGCCGAAAGAGACTTAAAATATAACATATTTTCCGAAGATACGTTTATGGTTGTGGCGTCAAGAATTGGTACATCTCAGAAGAAGATTATCTCTGGCAAGGTTAAATCTTTAACTGGAATGAATTTTGGTACTGGTCCTCATTCTTTGATTGTTACTGGTGGGCTTCATTTTACTGAAGAGGAAGCGCTTACAACTTTGACCTATAATGCAGATAAACCAATAGATAATGCAGCTAATATCCAAAGAGTTTCTGTTCGTATGCTAGAGAAATACGCACCTAGCACTAAGAAGACGGCAGAAGAGATGAAGCGATTAGTAAGAGCTGGTAAATTTAACATTTCCACAAGCGAAGGACTAATTGAGGCAATTGAGAATGCGGAATATTATATCTCCGACGCGGAGAGATTCTTGAGACAGGGTAAATTTGAACTTGCTGTCTTGAGTATGGGCTATGCAGAGGGGCTAATTGATTCATTGCGTTTTCAGAAGGGATTAATGCCTGAGTCTCCTTAAGCTATGGATTTACATGAAATAGTATAGGAATGAAATATTCCCATGCCATCCTATTCAAAGTCAATGATTAAACGCTGTTTATAGGTGAAACGTTATTCAAAGATTTAACTTGCTTAAACTGTGTTGTCCATGGTTTTAGGTAAGATTGGTTATCCATCAATTAATATACTAACTTCAGGACCTTCGAGGTGAGGTTCTTAAACTATGATCTAAACAAGTATCAAACACTTATTCACTAATTTCATTGAATAAATGTACCCTTAACGTTCAAAGGTGATTATATATAGATTGACTTCCACTTATCAAACTATTAGATGCTCTTATGTTAGTCAGCCATCTTAGAAAATTAGAGGAAAATTAGAAGAATTTATTATTACTCTTGTAGTGAAGCTATTAGATGAGCATATGGTAAAGAGCTCAAAATACAAGCATCAACGTGAGAAATTACATATTATTCCTAATGAGTTGATGCAATTTGTTCACCGTGACACATATTCTCTACTCATCAAAGGCTATTCTGGCGCAGGTAAGACAACTCTTTCACTGACGCTACTTCGAGCCTTAAAGATTAAAACCAATTTTTTTTATATCTCTACTAGAATTTCGCCAAAACAACTCTTCGTATACTATCCGTGGTTGGGCAAGTTCAACGAAGATTCAAAGTCGTCGGAATTAGAACAAAGATCCGATTCAGGATATGATTTATCGTGTTTTGAAGATGCACGTCTAGATGAACCCGAATCTCTTTTTGAAAGAATTACAAATCAACTAATGGATGTAAAGGCACCAATAATTATTATAGACAGCTGGGATGCAATTGCATCCTTTATGGACAAAGAAGCGCGGTTGAACAATGAACGGGT
>DATDLD010000108.1:0-3412 GCA_036519475.1 Candidatus Nitrosopolaris sp.
AAGTACTGCATTTGGATCTCAATAATTTTCTCGGTAATCCTTAGCTTGCGAATCCTAATAATTATGTAGCAATTTAAGAAATCTTGTTAAATGGAATCATAATCAGCTATAGCAGTTTTCCATTTGATACAGTATTAACTATAGTCCTAAAGTTTTTGTAGTCGAAGACCATGTTTTGGATCGTAAGCAGTTACCTTGACTCTTGTTCCGATAGTCAGATCCTTGGCTGAGGTAATCTTGTCAAGAAATCCGGATACTCTGAAATCCGCACTATCGAGTTTGAAAACAACCCATGCATAAGATCCTACATCTTCAAATCCTTCCGGGGCAACCGTTTGGATCGTAAAAGTCACCACAATGCCGGTGCCTTCTAATTCTAGTGATTTGAATGTATTAGATGAGCATACTTGACAATAATAAAACGTCGCAAGCATAACATGCCCGCATTTTACACACTTCTTGGCAAGAATCTTTCCCCTATTCGCAGAAGCAATAAACTTTTGACGACTACTCATGCTATGCTGTAATTGCTCTCTTTTTGACAAGAGCTTTATTCTACCTTTTTAAAGATATGAACGGCCGCGCTTGCCCCAGTTGCTCCAAAGTTATGCGTCAAAGCAATTTCTGCATTATTTACTGTTCTTTTTCCAGCCTTGCCGGTGAACTGCTCGAATACTTCGACTACTTGGCCTATTCCTGTCGCACCGATGGGGTGACCTTTCGACTTTAGTCCCCCAGAGGGATTAATTGGAATGTCGCCCCTTAAACGCGTTCTACCTGCTCTAACCGCATGAGCAGCAGCACCCTTCTCAAAGAACCCAAGATCTTCCACGTCTATAATCTCTGCAATAGTGAAGCAGTCATGTACTTCTGCAAAATCGATATCCTTTGGAGTGATCCCCGCCATTTTGTATGCCTGTGCTGAGGCTGCCACTGTACTTGGTATGGTACTTATATTTTCACGTGCTTGAACTGCAGCAGGTGATGCACCTCTTCCTGACCCTATAATTTCAATATAAGGCCTTCCGCTCTTCTTAGCAAATTCCTCGGTACAGAGTATGACTGCAGATGCTCCATCCGAGAAAGGACAGCAGTCGTATAGTTTCAAAGGTGAAGCTACAACCGGTGATTTTAGAACATCGTCGACTGTTATCCTTTTTCTTACATGAGCTTTCGGATTGAGCAGCCCGTTTTCATGGTTCTTTACTGCAACATGAGCTAGATCTTCCTCATTGGCTTTGTATTTAACCATATAGTCCCTCGCTATAGATGCAAATAAGCCCGGAAATGAAGCACCGTTTCCACCTTCATAAAAATAATCAGAACAATAAGAAAATAAAGTAGTGCTCTCTGTAGTGCCTGTCTGGGTTATCTTCTCTACACCAAGTCCCAATATGCAATCGTAAAATCCAGCTGCTATATTGGCATATGCTTCTCTAAACATTACTGACCCCGATCCACATGCAGATTCAATTGTGAGGCCTGGCACAGAGGGAATTCCTAGATTACTCATTATAACAGGCGCCATATGCACCTGTTTGTCGGAAACTCCAAAAACGTTTGAAATATACCCTGCCTGGATATCCTTTGGTATAATACCAGCTGAATCTATAGCATCTTTTGCTGCATCGAGCCCGATTTCTATAATGCTTTCAGTTAGTTTACCATATCTTGTACTCCCTGCACCAAGAACGCAGACCTTACTTTTCATTTGTGGAAAATTGTCTTTTGTCTTATAAAAAGGTTAGATATGATAAGACATAGAAGTTCACAATGGAACATACCATAAATCGATCTAATATAAGGACTACGGGCTATTTTTGCCTTCCAAAAATTGTTTCGGGCTGAACCTTCTTCAGATATTGTGAAAAAGCACAGCTGAATCATAGGTGTCCGTTCGATAATTAGAGCCATCAACCGCTGATTAGAGTTCAGGAATCGTATCTACTTGTGCGTACCTGGTGGATTGATGATCGAAAATATGTCTCAGTAACATATTGTAGATATCAGATAAGAAACAAGAAGAATCCATTTATCAATTAAATTTGCCTTGACTAGAATACCAACAAATAACAATTTATCTAGGTGAATTTTCTTTTAAACATATTTAATTGAAAGTGTCTTCTAGAACCGCTGAAGTTGAATACGCCATTCGTGACATCATATTACATGCTCGACAATATGAAAGGAATGGAAAAGAGATGATCTATTTGAACATAGGTGATCCAGTAAAATATGATTTTAAAACTCCAGTACATATAAAGAATGCATTAGTTGGCGCCGTTCAAGCAGACGAAAACTATTATGCAGAATCAGAAGGGTTGCCAGAGCTACAGATTGCTATCGCAGATAAGGAGCGCCAAAAAGGTCTCTCGACAACAGAAGAACATGTAATAGTCACAAATGGGATTTCTGAAGGACTTGATATGACTATGGCATCAGTCGTCGATCCAAACACTGAGGTAATTATGCCAGGGCCATATTACCCCCCATATGCATCATACACTAAATTTTATGGTGGGAGGGCTATTGAATTTGAAATATATGAAGATGGCAAGCCCAATATTAAGGATCTTGTGTCAAAAATTACACCAAAAACCAGGGCTATATGCCTAATTAGTCCAAATAATCCTACAGGTGAAGTTTTTGATCGCCAGAGTCTCAGACAGATTATTGATGTAGCAGCAGAGCACGATCTATACTTAATTTGTGATGAAATATATGATAAGATTGTATTTGATCATGAGTTTACTGGCATTGGGCAAGTGGCAAAAGACGCACCTGTGATTTTGCTCAACGGATTTTCTAAGGTTTATTTGATGACTGGGTGGCGTTGCGGGTATATTTGTACCAATGCTAATTCAAAAAAACTTGACGAATTTAGAACAAATGTTCCAAAACTTGCTAGAGTTCGCATATCTAGCAATTTGCCCGTTCAAATAGCCGCAGTACAAGCTCTACGCGGTCCACAGAATCATATCAAGTTAATGGTAGAAAAATTGCGTAGGCGTAGAGACTACGTTATAAAACGCTTGAATGCTATAGACGGAGTTAGGTGTAGGATCCCTCGAGGTGCTTTCTACGTCTTTCCAAAAATTGATCTTAAAAACCGTTGGAAGAACGATCAGGAGTTTGTTCTAGATCTTCTTAGGGAGACAGGCGTTCTAACAGTCCATGGATCAGGATTTGGCATTACATATGGAGCAGATCATTTCAGGATAGTATATCTTCCCAGAGAAGAAGTGTTAGAGCGAGCGATGGATAAACTAGAAGGATTCATCTGTAAATCGCGCAAATAATTTAAAAGTAGATCCCTCACTATTACAAGTGAATTGTCTTCTTCCGGCATACATTCGTGGCAGAGGAGGGATAGCGGTCTAACAGTAAGAATAATACTTTGTTTTGCAATTCT
>DATDLD010000109.1:0-5484 GCA_036519475.1 Candidatus Nitrosopolaris sp.
TATCGAACTAGACAAAGTCCAAAGTGCATTATCATCTGAAACTAAGAGTATTGACCTGTTGAATGATTTGGATAAGGCAAACCAATATGGTAACTGGTATTGGACTATAAAGCAACTAAGAAATTATTCATTAGGTAATTCCTTAGTTTCGCAAGATGCTCTTGAATTACTAGCTATTTATACAAAAACCAATATGAAAGTAACTCCATATTTTGAACAATCTCTGAATCATCTTGAGAAATTAATCGAACACATTAGAATAAGAGAACCGATCTTATAATAAGCATCACTGGTTGATGTTCAAGTTTTTCATATGAGGTAACACGATCGAGAAAGTCTATATTATAATTATAGAGAGTGAGTATGCAGGATTCGTTATAGAAGAGTTCCTCTACTGAACATTTTTAAAAAGTGGAATATCTTTGGTAGAAAGTTCAAATAAAGGGCACAGTGTCTAATTCGGCAGATTCAGATCTTCTTTGGAGCAATATCAAATTTCACACAGTTTAAAACAACAGTTATTTTTGAATCATAAAAAAATAGATGAATTAAACTATCACAATTTCCAATTCGTCGTATGCATCCTTTACTGAGAGTTCAAGTAAACTATCTTCATAAATTAATAACCAATCCCTATATCCGATAACTGGAACTTTCCTAGCAAATATCTTACTATCTTGTACCAGCCTTGTTATCAAATATGCGTATGATGGAAATTCACTATTTTCTTCTTTCATTTTGAAAAAACTTTCCTGAAGTTCTATTCCTGGTGTACCTCCTTGTATGCTAATAGTAACCTTCTCTCCGTATCTATTTTGTATTTTGGCTGTAACGTAACGACTACCAATTTCAAATTGTTCGATATTTAACATTACATGAGATTGTACTAACGAATTTCTCGGAAGTTGATTATATAATGTCTTTGAAGTTTCATCAAAAAATAAATCGTTTTTCAATCAACTATAGGCCGCCAGTTTTCATATTTATTTCTGTTTGCTATATCCGTCTTACATTGTCCTGTGGGCTTTGCTTTTATGCATTCCAGTTATATTGATTAGAAATACTATTGTTAAGTTAGTAAGGCATGTCACAGCATCCAAGTGATGAGAAGGAAATGCTTGGATCAAGCAACCATTAATTGCATCGACAGTTTCCTTTGAGTCAAATAACAGTTGGTCTTCGGTTTCAAGGTTTGGAAATAATTCTTTTAGCTTGTTTGATAAGAGTGATTGCAAGTGCGATGTTGAAATAGTTCGAAACCGAGAAGGTCAGCCCAAGTACTCTCTTGTATTGAAAACTCTTAATGCATCATCAATCATTTTTGCCGGCCTCATCTCTTCGTGCATTCTGTTTCATATTCGATTCTTCCATTTCTAACTTCAACGTTGATTGTGATTGGGTGATCCTTCTTCGTAAAATTATTACAAGCGTAATAGATATCGCTGAAATCAAGGCTGCTGTTAGAAATATAAGATTGTAGGATATTGGTGAGGGAAAACTACCAGTAGTGACTCCTTTTGCAAGCTCTTGATGTGTTTGCATGTAAATTCCTGCTATTGCGGGTCCAATTGAGCTTCCAATCAAGAATAGTACGACTGACATGCCAAGTGATACTCCACTAAATTTTAGAGGGGTATACTCCATTGTAATATTAAATGCACCCACTTGTATCAATGAGATTCCAGCAGCTACTATTGCTAGGTTTATTGCAACAGTAATTTCTGTTGAGTGAAATATAAAGAGGCTGAAGAAGCCAATCGTCATTATGATAGTTCCTGCGACAGTTGGTTTAAGATTACCTATCTTTGATACAATGAAACCTGAAGAAGGAGCAAATACCAGAATTACGATCATGAAAGGCAACTGAACCATTGCCGTAGCTACAGCATCTCCACCAAATCCAAGAGGCTGAGGACTTCTCACTAGTATTGGAATAGTCTGATATACCATGAACATAGTGATTCCAAAAATCAAGATAACGATATTAGCAGGAAGGAGAACTTTGTGTGCCATTAAACTAAGTTCGATTAATGGGGATGCTGCTCTTTTTTCTATAATAACAAATAAAGTTAATGATCCCATTGATAACAAGCCTAAGGAAACTACTGTAATTTGTGTGGAAGACGAGTTTAGGTTATTGCTATTCCCGATGTACGTGAGGGCAAGTAAAAAAGAGGCAATCGTAGCAGCCAAGGCTATGGCGCCTTTCAGATCAATACTACTTGCATTTTTCACAGTATCTTTGGGTTGCTTCCGAGAATACTTAGTACTCGTAGGTTGTCCCAAACTAATGGGGGTTTCTGATTCAGCTTTATTATCTCGGATAAATTTATTGATTACAAGCCAGAGGATAATGGCAACCGGCACTATTGAAAGAAACGTAGCATGCCATCCAAAGTTATTGATTATGCTTCCACCTACTGCCAAACCAACTACCGATCCTGCAGCAAACATTGAGCTGAATATCCCAACACCTACAGCGAGCTTGTCCCTAGGGAGTTGGTCCCTTATAATTCCAAAAGCTATTGGAAACATGGATATACCGATTCCTTGAATAACTCTTGCAATAACAAGAAAAGTTATGTTGCTGGAGAGTCCACCAGCACAAATTCCTATGATATAAATTATGAATATTATTAAAACCACTTTCTTTCGTCCATAGATATCAGATAATTTTCCAGCAATAGGAGTCATAACAGCACCTGAGATAAGATATGCGGTAAGTATCCAAGAAGAAGTACTGTACGAAATATGAAAATCTCCAATAATGTCACGAATAGCTGGTAGTAACATAGTCTCTCCGTAGAATGTAACTAGAAGGGTACATCCTAGGATCGCAAGTGTTATCCATGCAGAAGTTCTAATTTTTTCAGAAGTTTCTGGCAACACAGATTTTGATGATGATTTTGGTTGTTCTTTATGCCTTTTTTTATTGGCTTCACCATTGTTCGTGGGCGAGTCTTTCTTTAAATGATCCATCGTAATCACTTAGCCTAACGTGTATACCTTTTTCTTGTAGTATTATCATCGACAATTGGAGAATTGATCTGTTTCTCTAATTTGGTTCTATATCTACGATAATCCTCATCTACCTCCATAGCTGCTGTTAGTATCTTGCTTTTCCTTTCATTTGATGATTGTAGAAACATCTTAGTGTCTTTGGGCAGACAGTGCCCTCCTATTCCTTCTCTTGGTTCCAAAATGTTGACGTTCCATTTGGTATTTAGAGCATCCCGTAATTCTGGAAAGTTTATGTTATTTGCTTGACAATAAAGATAAAGATCTTCAGCAAATGCTATTTGTAGATATCTGTGTGCATTTTCAACGACCTTGGTTATTTCAGCAATTTCAATTTCGGCTACTGGATGCATAGGAATACCTAAGCTCTTCTGGTTGTTCTTGTTCTTATTACCGTAGTTGTCATCGTAATTATTATTGTTACTATCAATGCTATTGGAAGTAATGGCATTGGTGATGCCAATAGTAGTATTAGTAGTATCTTTATTTCTAGCATCATAAAATTGCATTCCTGCCTTGAGACAACAGTCACATACCCCTCCTATTACACGCAATTGATTTACGCCATGTTCCTTCTCTTCTGCAGCATACCATCTGTGTGGAGCGTGAACTACGTGTAATCTATGGTTCAACAATTCAAATATTTCCTTCGATGTCCCCTTGGGAATAGTACTTTCTATTGATACAAGTGCTCCGTCCTTTGCCTCTCGTGAAATCCGTTCAACGATTGACAGCAGACCGTCTATTTGTGGGGAAAACATATCATCGGACTTGTGAGTTGATACACATAAAATGTAAACATCAAATTCGCTAAAGTTTATCGCTTTCTTTACTGCTGTCAACTCCTCTGCACGTTCCATAGCTTTATGACTTATATCATAGCCATAAGTATCAAATCCTTTTTCGGAAACATATCTTGCGACAGGTATACCTAACTGCCCTAGTCCTATTATCAAGACTTTGTTGAATTGAGTGTTAGTATTGTATTTGGTACATAGCTCATCCTCAGTTGAGTTGATAATACTATTCGAAGATGTCGATCGCGAAGACAGAATGTGTAAGCATATTCGCTCTTTATTGCTGTTATCTGTTGAGGATAATTTCATGCTTGAAAGGGAATATACATAGTATTTAATAAACCTAACTGACTGGTCAGTCATGTTTATTAATAAGTGTTACCCATATTATTCGAGAAAGAATGGGGATTATTGGTAAAACTATATCGATGACGAAAATGGAAATACCACAGACAAAATATTTCACGTATCTCTAAATGGAATACAAACTAAGACAAGGAGGAAAAACAATAGAAATGTGTCCAAAGGTTACCTCAGAGTACAAAACAGAAATCAAAGAAAGAATAATTCAGTCTGCGATTGAATGTTTTTCCAAATATGGATTGGATAGGACTAGGATGGATGATATTGCTTTGAAAGCAGATCTGAGCAAGGGTACGTTGTATCTTTATTTCAAAAGCAAGGAAGACTTATTTTATGTTATTTGCGAAAATAATCTAAAAATACTAAAAGAGCAGTTATCTCAGATATTCGCTACATCAAAAGAAGATCTAGTATCTAATGCAGAACAGTTCTATGAAAACTTTCATAAAGTAGAAAAAAGAGAAAATGAAAAAGTATTTTGTGAAATAATAGCTGAATCCGCCCGGAATCCTAAGCTACAAAAGGTATTGTACTCACAAAGAATTAAAACAATCAACGTTGTCAAAGAATATCTAGATCGTCAGATGGAAAAGGGATTCTTTAGAAAAGATACAGACACAGAAGCTATAGCGTCAGGATTTGTAGCCCTTTACGACGGATTAATAGCAGGTGAATTTTTAGGTATAAGTATGAATCATAGTAGAAAGTCATGGAGAAAAACAGTTAGATCTATAATAGCAGGTATAGGTTAACTCCTCATAACAACAAGTAGTACATAGATAACCTCTAGTAACAGACTCTTAAAGATCGTATGATGTTTGGGTTAATCGGCCGTAGTAGCAGCAGAGTAAGAAATGTAATGTCCACGCTGTAACAGTAATATCAGTTTTAGAGTAGAGTTAGATTCGCTACTGTTGCTGTTGTAGCTTGGGCGAAGAAAAAGAAAGATTAAAGAGTTTTTCTACTTGGATATTTGTCCTCTGATTTCCCCTTTTGGATTCTGTTCTGTATGAACATTTGTGTATGCGTTACCGTCTTCCATTATCTTGACGAGATCTGAAATCTGTTTACCTTTCAATGGTCCCTCTAGTTTATTAGCTGTGGCATCTCCTTTTGCTAATTCTCCATTCATAGGACCACTTGGTGTTGCAGATTTGAATAGTGTCACAACAACAGGTCCATTTTCACCCTTTTTACCCTGATGGATATGTGCCATCGTGACTTTGTTTATATCTTTAACATCTACCTTATAGCTTACTGTCTTTCCATCACTACTGACATTAAATTCTGCAGTTCCACTTGCTTT
>DATDLD010000110.1:0-16502 GCA_036519475.1 Candidatus Nitrosopolaris sp.
TATGCTTGTCTTATTTCTTCTATCGATGCCTCGTCTTCAATCGTAGTTGTGTCACCAATTGGTTCTTTATTGGCTATAGATTTGAGCAACCTGCGCATAATCTTTCCACTTCTAGTTTTTGGAAGTTTATCCACAAAATAAATTTCGTCAGGTGACGCTATTGGTCCTACTGCATTTCTCACATGACTGATAAGTTCAGGCCGTAACTGATTAGATGGTGGTGAAAATTCTGTCCGTACCACCAAAAAGGCAACTATAGACTCTCCTTTTTTATCATGCGGCTTGCTTGTTACTGCAGCTTCCGCAATTGCTTTGTGCGATACAAACGCACTTTCTAACTCCATTGTACCAAGTCTGTGTCCTGATATTTTGAGTACGTCATCTGATCTGCCTAGAAACCAGAGATAATTATCGGTATCTAAAAGTGCATAATCTCCTGCGTAATATACATTTTCAAATTTTCGCCAGTAAGCATTTACATATCTTTCATCATCTTTCCAGAGCGTCATTAGCATTCCAGGCCATGGCCTTCTAATCACCAAATATCCTTTTCTATTTTTGGTGACTACTTTTCCGTTTTCATCTACAACTACAGCATCTATTCCAGGTAATGGAAAAGTACCAGAACCAGGTTTCATTGGAATAGTCTCATCAATCCCAGTACATGCACCTACCATAATTCCGCCTGTTTCGGTTTGCCACCATGTATCAATAATAGGACAGGTCTCCTTCCCAATAGTTTTAAAATACCACATCCAAACTTCTGGGTTAATCGGCTCTCCCACCGTACCTAATAGCCGTAGCGATGATAGATTAAAGGAACTTGGAATGGTGTTTCCAAATTTCATATACATTCGTATGGCAGTAGGAGTGGTATATAGAATCGTTGCTCCATGTTTTTCTATAATCTCCCAATACCTATCAGGTTTAGGGTAATCTGGAGTTCCTTCAAACATTATTTCAGTAACACCATGCAGCAGTGGAGCATAAACGATGTAACTATGACCGGTTACCCATCCAATATCTGCAGTACAAAAATAAATGTCCTTCTTCCTAAAATCAAAAACCCATTTGGCCGTTGCATATAAGTGTGTAAGATAGCCACCAGTACCATGTAGAACGCCCTTTGGTTTGCCAGTAGTGCCAGATGTATAAAGAATAAACAGAGGATGTCCGCTATCTACAATTTCTGGTTCACAGAAGGGCTTTGAATTCATAACAATTTCGTGCCACCATATATCTTTTTGGCCCATGTTGATACTATTTGACGCTCTTTTCAAGACAATAACGTGTTCTATTGACGGTACTGAGAGAATAGCCTCATCTACGACTTTTTTTAGTTCTATAAGTTTTCCTCTTCTGATGCTGCCGTCGGCAGTTATAATGATTTTAGAGTTGGAATCACTTGCCCTATCAGCCAGGGCCTTAGCACTAAATCCAGAAAATACGACAACGTGGGTTGCACCAATTCTTGCACATGCTAACATAGCAATTGGAAGCTCTGGAACCATAGGGAGGTAGATTGTAATCCGATCGCCCTTTTCTACTCCTAAACTTTTCAGTGCACTAGCGAACTTGTTGACATAACGGTATAATTGATAGTAACTAAATGATCTGGTTTCACCACTTTCGCCTTCCCAGATTATGGCTACTTTGTTTTTTAGATCAGAATCTATATGTCTGTCAAGACAGTTGACAGATGCGTTTAACATGCCACCAGCAAACCACCTTGCAAATGGAGGATTATCCCATTCAAGTACTCTATCCCATTCTTTGAACCAGATTAGGTTTTTTGCTTGCTCACCCCAGAACGATTCTGGTTCTTCTAGTGCTTCTCTTCTGATTTTATCAAGTTTCTTTCCTTCTAAAGTTACCTTGATTTTTTCACTTTTTTCATATAACTTTGATAATTCACTAGAATCTGTATTTGGCATCATCTATTAAAAAGCAATTAATTTTAAAAGTATTTGGATGAAGGTCATTTCTTATACCTTTTCTAATTGTGCTGTCTATCCAGTTCTGATGGCCAAGTCCATTATATAATATAGTAAATGTATTATTTGTTCAGAATATTATTACTGTAAAATGTGTCAATATATTAAAATAAAGAAATCCAGTGTATCTAAATTGTGAAATACAGAAGCAGAACAGAAATAGTGGCGATGATACTGGAGGCGGCTAACGGTGGTGCAACAAAGACAAAGATAATGTATAAAGCATTTCTTAGCTATGCGCAGTTAAGGGAGTATCTTTCCGTGTTAATTGAGAACAATTTGCTGGAATACCTAGAAGGGTCGCAAACATATAAAACCACAGAAAAGGGATTAAACTTTCTAAAGATGCATAATGAGATAGGCGAGCTTCTACAGACTTCAGTAAAAAGCAAATAAGGGAAAATTAGGCGCCTTTTTCTTTATATTTTTCTTACTTTCTTTTGTTTATTCGTTTGGAATTACTTGATTAAGCCAGCTTGTTTCCGTTTCACCGTTAGATTTTGCGGTTTTATCTCCAGTAACATTAGCACTCATCATTTGAGGTGTTGTCGTATTCGGTGTGTCATACTGCTGATGAGATGTATCTGAGTCCGTAGTAGTAGTTGTTATCGTTGCTTTCTGATCAGTAGGTGTGGTAGGATTTGGCGTTTTAGTTAAAACAACATTTTCTAAGGTCTGTTGTGCGAGCCTAGTCTTAACATTATTGATTTCCGCCTTTTCAAGATTAATGTGCTCTATTAATTCTTGTGTAGATATGTTGATTTGTTGATATACATCCTCTGTCACCTCATTGCTTCTGTACTGTAGCTTTGCATCGAACAAGACTGTCTTTACGCTTTTGTTTTCTGTATCTAACTGATTCAATCTTGTTTGTAATTGATCAATAACAGATTTCTCCTTTTCTTCTAGGTCATGCAGCCTCTTTTCATATTTTATGTAAACCAGCTCGGCATCATCCTTCATTAAATCATTTTCTGCAACTATATCCTGAAGTCCCTTTATTCGTTGGAGGGTAAGATTTTTCTGTCTCAGTAGTTTTTGGGCATCCAATCTCCATCGTGGGATGTAGATTACATAATCTCCCTGAATTAACAATTGTTCATATGCTAATTGTTTTAAACCACTAGAACCACAATCTACGCCGACAGACTCAATTGAGCCATCGGTGTCTGTTACTATACCAACCACTTTTCCCATAAAAGTTCCATACATATCCTTGACTTGTTTACCTACAAATTCAAGCTTTAATTCACTCATGCAAATTAATTGATAGATAGATATAATGGCAACGTTGTCAAAATTATTGCATTATTTTGTGAGTCCTTTTTACGCTTATAATACTATCAAATCAGTGTAATTGTATAGTTTCTGTAACTTAAGATCTACATATTATGGAAGTACGCCGTCGTTGGGTCATTTAGAGCCCCTAGAATTTTCTGTTATAGTTATATTCTTTCTTCGTTTTTTGTAATCACAGATTCACTATATCAGAATGTTATGATCTAATAGGCTCAATGGCATGGCATATAGCGACTCATCCCATAACTCGAATATAATATAGGCTGATTCTTTTCGATTAAAAAATATCCCATAAGTAAATCATAGGAATTATAGGTTTGGAGGGTTTCGGAACCCACCAAGCTGTGTTATTGTTTGCCATTCTATAATTGCACCCACCAGCAAAATCACTATAACAATTCCAATTTCGATAAGTGTAACTACAACATACTCCCTCCACGGCTTTTTCGTCACAAGATCATAAACAAGTATACCGCTTCTGGACAAAGCTATGCCATAAGCGAAAACCTCCAGTATTCCAAATGGTGTAATTAAAATTATTAATGGAGGAATATTCTTAAGAATGGGAGAGGTTTCAGCTATTGAGTTAAATACCATTCCTGTTGAAAAACCGGAAAACATTCCTAGTCCTATCCCGAACCCAGGGACAAACATACCGAGTGCAATTTTGACGTTATTAATGAAAATTCCAGTTTGATCAATATTTTTAATCTGTTCAGAAAACTGTCGTTTTAGTAATTCTATTTCAGCCTTAGTCATATTAACCGCTGCACCAACAGAATATGCAATTAGAAAAGTGGCTACTCCTAATGCCAAATAGAGGAGGCGCAGTTTGATATTAAAATGCAATGTGCAACCTAATGACATTAATTTGTTATAATTAGTTTGTCACTTAAGGAAATGTAATTAAAGATGATATTCATAGTAAAATACTACAATTACCTTGCCTTTACAAAAAGAAATTTCTAATGCACTGTCGTTTGCTACTAGTAAGGGCTACCAGGTGCATCCAGACGCTTTTGCTATGCTCAAAGGACTTGATACCGACATTTTAAAGGTTATACAGGACATCATCAAGATGAAAATCAAACACAAAGAAAGTTATCTTATTGTAGTAGAGGATGTCAAGAATATCATCAATTCAGAAAATAAGTCTGTAATGGTTAACGATGGCAATGTTATTAGTACTGGGGCTGCAATTTCTACTGATGTCGATTATCATTCTTCTTCTTTGCAACATTTTCACAATATACTTTTCGATCCAACGTCAAACATTAATACAGGTGAGGGTATAAAAGGGTACACAGCTCTTTTTCGTAACAGATTTGAAAAATCACTTCGTATATTGGCATTACGCCCAGAGAGTAAACGGATTACAAAAATTGCGTCTTTAAAGGATAGAGCAAATAATGCAAAACTAGGAGGGTTATACAATCAGAAAGGAACCCCTGGTACTAGATCTTCTATTGTAGCTGGTTTATTGATGTCTAAGTACTCAAAGAAGAATGGTTTAGAATTAGTAATTGACGATTACAGTGGCATGCTACGCGTAACCGCAGTTACTGAGGAATTAAAGAAACAGGCCTCAATGCTCGCGCTTGACCAGATGGTCATGTTAGAGGTTGAAAACATTAATAAAAAAGGAATACAAGGTTTTGTGGTTAAGGATTTAGCTTCCCCGGACATTCCTGATCATCTTCCTAATAGATCTAAATCGGAATCTTATGTTGTGTTGATCTCAGATCTTCATGTTGGTAGTAAGTACTTTATGGAAGCAGAATTTATCAAATTTTTAAGCTGGCTTTCATCAAGCAATGATGAGATCGTAAGCAGGATCAAATTTATGTGTATAGGTGGAGATTTAATTGATGGTATAGGCATATTCCCTAATCAAGATAAAGAGCTACTTGAAATGAATACAAGCAAGCAAATGGCGCATGCCATCGATTTGATTGCTAAAATCCCAAAGCATATTACTGTTTTTGTTATCCCTGGCAACCACGATCCAGGCAGAAGAGCGTTGCCACAACCATCGCTGCCAAGAAAAGATTCTGATAAACTATATTCTCTTGAGAATTTCATAATGCTTGGTAACCCTAGTCTAGTGGAACTAGACGGCGTAAAGATCTTAATGTATCATGGGCAAAGCTTAGATGACATCATAGCCTCAACTCCTGGTTTAACTTATTCAAAACCTGCAGAAGCAATGAAGGTATTGCTAAAAGCTAGACATCTATCGCCTACATATGGAGAACGTACTCCTATAGCACCGGAGCAAGAAGATATGATGGTAATTAGTGAGATTCCAGATGTATTCCATTCAGGACATGTTCATATTATAGACGTTCAAAGCTATAGAGGAACGTTGATTGTTAATTCTGGTGCATGGCAAGCTCAAACCAAATATCAGCATACAATGGGTATTATGCCAACTCCAGGAATTGCAATTCTAGTTAATCTTGCTACTCTGCAACCATTTCAGATAGATTTCAATCAACTAACAACAACGTAGAAAGAATCGGACTGTCTTTTAATGCTTCTTTAATAGTCAAAGGTGGAACTGTAATTTTGATTCTCTGTGATCTGCCGTACCGTCCTTGGCTTATTACATCAGTTGCTACCAGACCAAGTTGGTCCAACTCACCTATTATTTGGGTTATACGGCGTTGTGTAAGCGGTTCTTGCTCAGTATGTTTGCATAATGACGAGTAAATCTCATATACCTCACCAGTATTTCCATTTTTTGATTTCATAATTGCTAGTATTATTATTTTAGTATGAGTGGTAGAATTTTTTAAAACTTCGTAATTGGTGTCTTTCTCAATTTTTTCCTGAGCTAATCTAATATATTTTTCTACTACTGTAAATACTCTTTCTCTTTCTGCAATTTCTGCTGCTACCCTTAATAGATCAATTGCTTTTCTTGCATCACCATTCTCCTTACCTGCCATTGCAGCACACAAATTTATTGCTCCATTAGAAATCGCGCCATCGCTAAACGCAAGCCTAGCCCTATCCAATAGGATCTTTTGTAATTGTTCTACTGTATATGGATTAAATACCATCTCTTCTTCGCTCAAGCTGCTACGAACACGTGGATCAAGCTTGTCCTTGAATGTAAGACTATTAGATACCCCAATTAAGCTAATAAAACCTCCTTCGGACATTCGCTCATTTGCTCTTGTAAAGTTATATAGAATATCATCGCCATTTTTGTCTACGAGTGAATCAATTTCATCAATTACAAGCACAACATGCAATTTTTTTTTCTTTTGAATGAAATCAAGAATTCTATCCGTTGCTTCGCCCATCGATAGTCCTGTGAAATATACTTGTAATCTCTTTTCCTCTTTATTGATTCCCATATGTTTAGCGATTTCATAAAGGACTTTATATCCAGTGTTTGCAGTTTTTGCATTTATAAAGGGCACTGTAACCTCTATTCCAAATTCCCTAGCTTTTTTATTTAGACGTTCAATCACGTTTTTTACCACTGCGGTCTTTCCAGTACCTGGTTTACCAAATAATAGTAAGTTTGATGGTCTGGCACCTTTTAAAACAACAGATAACGTTTGTGCAATTGTTTTAGTCTCTTCGTCCCTGAATGGAAGATTTTCAGGAACATAATCGATTGTCAATGTTCTGCGATTTTTTATTAATGATTTTCCCGTAGCTGCTTTTTCAAATATGCTGTCAAGGAGATCTTCGCCCAAAGTCATTCACTATTCTAATTACAACGAATCCAGACACACACCCCTGTTCTTCCTCTGCAGTGTCAGAAAAGGCTTGTATGTTATACAATAACATGTTAACAATTTGTTTTTAAACACTTAAATCAAATATTATAGATTATTGTACAAAATAATATAATCAAAATTACAGCATCAAGAGATTAAGTCTGGAGAAGAAACACCGGGGGGCCCCTCCTAAGAAAGAATCAAATATTAACAGACTTATTAACAAATTTCCTGAGAAGAACAGAAAAGGGCAGATAACTACCCCTTTGTTTCCACTGGAGCGTTAAAGTAATTGTTAACATTGTTAATATCATTAAATTCGACCCCTTTGTTTCCACTGGAACTATAAATATCGATTCTTTGTAGTAAAATCAACTTGGAAGCAATAGTTGTTAATATCTTCTCATGATCTCTCATATCACCACAAAAAGTGAATAACATCAACAACTTACTATCAAGTTAATTTGAAATCATGTTAATGTTAATATCTTTTACTATAGCGCTATTACTGTAGTGCTATCTGATTAGACTAAGCCGACTACGTCGTCACCATTGAGATTAGAGAATAAATGCAAAAAGAACTGTACTTCACCTCGAGCCCCAAGTGAATCGCACAAAAATAAAGAATTAGAAGTTGTTAATAGATGTAAAGTCGTTATCGCATTTCCAAATCATTTGATATGTGATTTTTCCTTCAATTGTATACGGCCTGCATCAGTAATGCTATATTGAAAGGGCTTAGTAGAGCTGTCCCTATTCACATATCTGAGTTCATGAAGTTTCTTCATTAGACGTGATGTGTGTTCACGCGTTCTACCTATTATATGCTGAATATCCCTTGCACTTCTCGGATGTTCTTCGAGCATTTTTAGTATGTAATCTATAGTAGTATCATTTGAATTGCCATTAACGCTACTTAGTGATATTGTCGTAGGCAATTCAGATGCATTTAGTCGTGAATTCTGAATAGCGTATGATTGTTGTGATGTTGTTCCTGAAATATCGTGATTATCACGGCCTCCAGATGTGACATTCTGGTGGCGTACTGTCTGTTGTTGTATTTGTAGTTCCATCGTATCTACCTTTACACGCAATTCAGCAATTACCTTATCGTAATTGTTTAATCTTCTAGTATATTCAGACACCAGAGCCCCGACTACTCCTTGTTCAGATCTCTGAAGGCTTTTGAGCAGCTCTTTTAACCTCTTGTAGACTATAGTGCCAATTGCACCTATAGCAAACGAAATCAATCCAGCTCCTAATAAATTCCAATTGGAGCTAGAAATATCAATGATCATATTACACTGTATGTGATAAAAACCGTGATTTAATCTTATGGAACATGTCAGCTTTCAAACATTTGTCATATTCTTTAACAACCGTTTAATCACATATATCACGCTTTCTACGCCAGGGTTCTCCAGAGTATGCGCAGTTTCGGAATTTAATATCACATTCAGTTGTTCTATCATTCTTTCAATAGTAAAAGGTGCTCGGCTATCTATAGCACCGATATGCATAAGCAATATCATCGTATAAAGTACGCGGACGACCTTATCTTGACACTGTTTTACCTGTCTATAATATGCCCCTGAACTGATATTTTCTATTGGGGGGGTACCTTCCAGTCTTTTAGAAATAATATATAATTGTCTTTCTGTAAATAGAGAATTTTCAATAATGTGACGATAAACGACATTGAAATTTGGTTTAGTTATATCCACTTCTGCTATACGAATCTGTATAGTGTTATATAAATATGGTCAATAAAGAACTTGGTGAACTGATTAGGAATCCACCTTCAGCTGTATCTCTAACCTAAGAACACCTCCTCAAAACATGTATAATATATATTCACAGCAATGATATACAACTATAAACATTCCAAATGTGACGTTGGACCATAAGATAGAAGATTATCTTCATAAGGAGATTAACAAATACGGAACGTTATGCTTTCCTCTTATAGATTCTGAAAACTTGTCCGATGCGGCTTCGATTGGACAAAAAGTTGAATCCCTAGGAGCTTCTGCCGTTCT
This sequence comes from Candidatus Nitrosopolaris sp., assembly GCA_036519475.1. Classification (GTDB taxonomy): domain Archaea; phylum Thermoproteota; class Nitrososphaeria; order Nitrososphaerales; family Nitrososphaeraceae; genus DATDLD01. The sequence continues at coordinate 9,070 of DATDLD010000110.1, forward strand.
AATCGGCGGATCCTCTGCAATAGATCAGCTTCAATTGACTGAGATAATCTCAAAAATCAAATCACAAGTCAAAATACCTGTTATACTATTCCCTGGAAACGTCACCGGCGTCTCTCCAAAAGCTGATGCTATCCTTTTTAGTTCCTTACTTAATTCTGAGAATCCATACTTCATTACTGAAGCTCAGGCTTTGGGAGCTCTGTCTGTCAAAAAGTATGAGATCGAACCATTGCCTACTGGTTATCTCATTATTGGAGAAGGCACCACTGCATGGTTTATAGGTCGAGCGCGGGGAATTCCTTTTGATAAATACCAAATCGCCGTGATGTATTCATTAGCTGCTCAGTACCTTGGTATGAGATTTTTATATCTAGAGGCTGGCTCAGGTGCTGCACACCATGTTCGGCCTCAAATGGTTCTTAATGTAAGAAAATACTATAAGGGTATCCTAATCGTAGGAGGCGGCATTCGTACATCTGAAACTGCAATGGAAATCGCAAAAGCTGGTGCGGATGTACTTGTAATTGGTACAATGATAGAAAAAGAGGGAAACTGGGAAGATACATTTGCCTCAATTATTAAGGCTATAAGGAGATGATTCCGACAATATTATGGTAGTGATAGAAGACGCTGTAGTACGCCTTAAAGACGTACGTATGCCACGGTATTATCTAAATTATCAATATAACATCTTAGAAAAAGTACAAAGCAACTATAGATTGGCTACAAGAGCACGCAAGAAAGGATTGGACGTTTCCGACGTAGTAGAAACTAAGATCGCCTATGATCTAGCAGACAGGGTCGCAAAAATGCACAACATAGATATTGCTGATAGATTGCGTAGTCTGCTATCTTATACAACGAAAGAGAAGGCAGCTCTTAAAATTGCTGAAGAAATTGCATTAGGCGAATATGGTACGTATAACCTGCGAACCAGATTGGATAACGCTGTACGTGTTAGTCTGGCGGTAGTCACTGAGGGTGTAACAGTTGCCCCACTGCAAGGGGTTAATGACGTGCAATTAAAAAATAATGTTGATGGCAGTCAATATCTTTCAGTATCATTTGCTGGTCCTATCCGGTCTGCAGGAGGGACCGAAGCCGCACTAACGATGTTGATAGCGGACCATATTCGAAAAGTTGCTGGCGTAGGCAAATATACTGCAAACTCCTATGATGATGAAACAGGAAGGTTTGTTGAAGAACTGAGACTTTACGAACGGGAAGTTGGAAATTTTCAGTTTAAAATATTAGATGAAGATGTAGTTAAATGTATAGCCAATTTACCAGTGGAGCTTGATGGTATAGATACTGATCCAGTGGAAGTTGTAGGCCATAGGAATATGAATAGAATTCATACTGACAGAGTACGTGGGGGTGCTCTGAGAGTGATGAATGATGGTTTGATTGGTCGAAGCAGAAAGTTGCTTAAAATTGTTGAAACGCTAAAACTGGATGGCTGGAGTTGGCTTAGAGATCTCAAAGGAGCAGTCCATACTGGTGATGATGATGATGCTGCAGCATATCACAGAATGTCTGAAGTTATTACTGGCAGACCAGTGCTTTCGATGACCAAGAAGGCTGGAGGCTTTCGGTTAAGGTACGGTAGGTCTTATAATACTGGTTTCTCAACGATTGGAATTCATCCTGCTGTACCTATCTTGTTGAATCACGCCATCGTTGTAGGGACACAAATCAAAATGGATGTACCTGGAAAAGCATCCACTATAGCACTTGTGGATATTATTGAGCCTCCGATTGTGAGACTCGACGATGGCAGTGTCGTACAGGTATCTACAGTAGAACATGCTATAAAGGTCGGCCCAAGAACTCAAAAAATACTTTACCTTGGAGACATTCTGATTGGTTATGGTGATTTTCTGGAAAATAATGCTCATCTACTTCCTTCGAGTTATGTAGAGGAAATTTGGGCTTTGCAATTACAGTCAAAACTGTTGACTCGGTCATCTCCTTCCCAGCTCTCAGCAGTAATCAGCGAAAGATTAATTCAACTGTCAAAAGAGCCTTTCACGACCCTTCCAACAGCCGAAGAGGCGTTTGAAATCAGCGAGAAAATCAATATCCCGCTTCATCCAAAATATTCCTTTTATTGGGATTTTGTTAGTATAGACGAAGTTTTATTACTGAGAGAAAAAATTTGTAAAGAGCAACAAGAGACTAGAAGAAATAATACTTCTAGTTATCGTTGCCGTTTGCTCAATGATAGTCCAAAGTTAAAAGATATTTTGGAACGACTTGGCGTAATTCATTCAGTAAAAAATGAGGGTAAAATCATTGAAATTGATAACATGGATCAGGCCTATTCTCTAACCAAGTTATTGACTTCTGAACCAACGATACCAACGGCTTTGAGATTGTCATCATCACTCTCTGTTAATAATATTGTTGAAACAAAAGACGCAATTGAATTTGTATCAAAAATATCAGGGTTTGAAATAATGCCCAAATTCGCATCATCAATATCAGTAAGAGTAGGACGACCAGAAAAGGCTGCCGAACGCAAGATGAAACCCCCTGTTCATGCATTGTTTCCAGTAGGATCTAAAGGTGGGGCTACGCGTGATATTTTGAAGGCAGCAAAGGAGCAATCTTTCTATGCTGAAATCTCAAATAGATTTTGTAGTCCTTGCAAACAACCTTCAACAGGCGCTTTCTGTCGTTATTGCAGTTCCCCAACTCCAGTACGTAGTATGTGCATAACCTGTAAAGAGGAGACTGCGAATGATGCCAACGATAACAAGTGCTATAGGTGCGGCAAAGAAGGCAAGACATATTCTCCGGTGGCATATCCACTTAAAACAGCAATTGAAGAAGCGCAGCAAAAACTTGGCATCAAAGCAGCAGAGCCACTTAAAGGTGTCAAGGCTCTTATTAGTAAGGACAAGAGTGTCGAGCCATTAGAAAAAGGAATACTAAGACAAAAAAATAGTCTCTTTACTTTCAAGGACGGGACTATTAGATTTGATGCAACTAATGAACCGTTGACTCACTTCAAACCTAAATGGACGATGATAAGCATCGAAAAACTAAGAGAATTAGGTTATACTAGAGATTATCTTGATAAAGAATTAGTGTCATCTGATCAACTTGTCGAACTGCTGATGCAAGATATACTAATACCTCTAGATTGTGCTAAACATTTGCTCAATGTGGCCAAATATGTTGACGGAGAACTTGTAAAATTATATGGACTTGAACCTTTCTACAATGCAGCTTCTATAGAAGATCTGATAGGCAGCCTTATCATAGGCCTCGCACCGCATACTTCTGTAGGTGTAGTAGGTAGAATTATAGGTTTCACAAATTCGCAGATCTGTTTGGCCTCTCCTATATGGCATTCTGCAAAACGTAGGGACTGTGATGGTGATGCAGACTCACTAATGCTACTTATGGATGCATTTCTGAACTTTTCATATGGTTTTTTACCGGATAAGATTGGCGGACTTATGGATGCACCTCTGTTAATTCAGCCAGTAGTATTGCCACATGAAGTACAAAGGCAGGCTCATAATGTGGATGTCACCTATGTTTATCCACTAGATTTCTATGAGGCAACATGGAAACAGACCAGAGCAGCAGACCTTGTTTCTAAGATAGAAATTGTTAAAAATAGGATAGGACAGGAAAACCAGTTTTTTGATTATGGATTTACACATTTCACAGATTTACTAACAACTAATGTTCAGCGCAGTGCGTACTCTAGGCTCAAGACTATGGATGAAAAATTGGAAATGCAGATTGCTACTGCAAGACTAATCAATGCTGTAGATCCTAATGAAGTGGTATCGATGGTTCTTAATACACACATTTTACCAGATATTATGGGTAATATGCGATCGTATTCTTCACAGGCTTTTAGATGCAGCAGCTGTGGAGAAAAATATCGTAGAATACCACTTATGGCAAAGTGTGTTGGATGTGGACACGAACTATTGCAAACAGTTACCAGAGGTTCAGTACAAAAATATGTTGATATTGCGACAAATATTTGTAATCAGTTCAAAATCAGTGATTATCTTTACAGTAGAGTCGAATCTCTGATGGCAGAATTAAAATTGACCTTTAGAGAAGAAAGGAAAGAGCAATCCACTCTGACGGAATTTATGGGATAATTAGTAATTAATTACAACTAATAACTTGCGACTTCTAGATGCAATTCTGTTTATATGAGATATTACCACGATTACACTAACTTGTGCTTCTACCAACAAGACTTATGTACTCATATGCACCAATAACTGTATCAAACGCATAATAAACTTTTTGGAATTCTTTTCTAAAGTCCTCGACCTTCCTTGCCACTGTAACAGGATCCTTCTTATCAATAACAATTCCTTTTATAAAATTAGCAATCTCTTTCATTTCACTTTCTTTCATTCCTAATCTAGTTGTTTCAGGAACACCAATTCTTATTCCACTTGGATGCATATAATGTCTTCCTGCCTTAATGTCGCCGGGCAATAATTGTCTATTCAAGATTATGTTTGCTTTTTCCAATTCTTTTTCAATAGTACCGCCGTCACCAAATTTTGAAACATCTACTGCAATTTGATGTGATGCAGTATAACCCCGTTTTTCTCCTAGGACACCAAATCCAAAACCAGCTAGATCTTCTGCCAGTGCATGAGCATTTTTAATTACTTGCTCTGCATAATCTTTTCCAAATTCTAATGATTCTGCTAATGCAATGGCCTTGCCAGCCACGTGATGTAGATGATGGCTACTGGTGTTGCCAGGGAAGATTGCTTTCTTAATTGCTTCTGCATGACTTTCTAGTGATACAATAATTCCTCCCTGTGGCCCCCAAAGGGTTTTATGCGAGCTCATAGTCATGGAGTCAGCCCCTTCCTTTAGTGGATCTTGAAATTGTCCGCCAGCAATCAATCCTGCTACGTGTGCTCCATCATAATTAATATACATATTATGGCCGTGCATAAAATCTGCCAGATCTTTTACAGGATGGGGAAAAAGAAATAGGCTGCCCCCAAACATTCCTATCTTCGGTGTCTTACCATCACGTGCCATATCCTCAATCTTCTTCTTTGTGGCGTCAACATCTATTGCCATCTCTTCCTTTGAAAAGGGGTAGTGTTCGATATTTAGTCCATGGACAAGACCGGCAGTACCAGAATGTTCTTTTCTTCCATGTGAAATGTGCCCACCGCTTGGAATTGAGGCAGCGATCATATAGTCGTCTGGATTTGAAAATGCAGCATAAATTGCAAGGTTTGCAACTACACCAGACGTAGCCCTGCAATCCGCAAACTCAGCTCTGAAAACATTCTTCGCCAAATCATTGCAAATTAGCTCTACCTGATCTATATAGGTACATCCAGCATAAACCCTCTCACCGGGCCATCCTTCAGCATATCTATTACCAAAATCTGACATCATTGCTTCCCTTACTGCTGTACTGGGTATGTTTTCGCTGGCTATAAGCGGAATCGACTTATTAAACCAGCCATGATGTTCTTTCATTAATCTTAGGACGTCATTATAGGAATCTTTAGCACCCATTAGGTACATGATCTTCCCTTGCCATTCCTAATTTAAAATATCGCATAATGGCATTTAAGATGACTATTCTTAAAGTTGTATAAAAAAACCGTGTCGATGCTTTCATTCTCTTGATTGAACACAAATAGACAAATTATTAGGGCCCAACACCAGAGATAATAATAAGTGACTCTTGTGCCTGAACTTATTCTATCTCAAGAGGTCCAATAAAATAAATTAGCGGACCCACTGTTATCATTTATCTATAATACTATATGTATGAAATTATCGATTAACACATATATATATGCATTAATGCATCACTAGTTAAACACTTATTATTAATAACATCTAATATTGACACGATATTAAACAATGACGTCATCAGGTTTCTTCCAAGCTGTGATTTTTGAAATTCTTACTATTTACAAATGGTTAGATAACAATTTTATAAGTCATTTCATGAATCTTGTAAAAGGTTTTGAATCTGCGTTTATAATTACCTGTGCGATCATCTTTCTACTTATCAGTGTATTTATTATATTAAGAAACGCCAAAAAATTGCCAAAATCTTACATAATCGAGGGCGTGGACTTGTATGGGAGAAAGGCTTCGGTCGATGGTCTCAGATATACTTTTGTAACTTATGAGGCCGCAGAAAGTTATGCTCGCTTCTATAATGAAATCTTTGATAAAGAGTATAAATTTCGAGTAGTAGGAAGCAAAAACAAATATGCTACCACATCATCTGCTAAAACCAGTTACAAAGCTAGATAATGAAAAATATAGTAGATTCTTTTAATGATTTAAATGATTTATGTTAATATATACATGTTTTAGGGGCTATATAGAGCTATATGCACATAATTTATTTGTACTAATACAAATTTTTAGATTGGATACAACTTTCAAGTAATTGTTATGAAAGTGCATATCATAAAATGGATTACGTCTTCTAATACTATAATTAATTATAAGAAATTAGATGAAGAGTAACCATAAGATAAGTTATAATATTGTTGAACGAATGTCATATAAAATATATTATTATCACGCTTCTAATGAACACAAAAACAACAATGGCTATCTTTGCCATTATCGCAACAGCATTAGCGCTTGTAATGGCTACTAGTCTTGCTGTACCAGTGTTGGCTGCAAAGCACAGTTCGAATGACAACCAAGGCACAGGTTCGAATGACAACCAAGGCACGCCTGCTGCAGACCCAGCAACTAGCCAAGGGGTAAAACAATTCCTTAAATGCGAATCTCAGGCAGCCAAAGAACCAGAAGGGCTCACTAGAGATAAAGTTAGAAAGTGTTATGATGAAGTCTTTGATCTTCATGGTAGCTTCATTAGCAACAACCCAAAAGATACAAGTTCAACGAATAACTAAACAAGTAGCAACAAACTCTCTCTTCATGACTAAATCTGAATAGTGAGATCAAGTCACCATTTTTATTTTTAGATAAGTTGTGATTTACGATTAGAAAGATATTTACAAATATCGGGTAACTAACTAGAAGCGAATAAAAATTACGAAACCATAATTATCGATCGGTATCATAAATATCAATATCTATACTTAAACATTCTGCATATTGCATATTCTGCATATTGCATATTTATGCTTCTGCAAAAGATATTGTCAAGATAGGTGTATCTATGATGATGACAAAAATTCACTAAGATGTATGCTTAATTAAAATAAAATTGTTCTTAAATAAGGAAAAAAGGGTTGGAACTGGATTTTCTTTACTTTATTTACTCATAGCTGATAGGAACCAATTCATCCATTTTATTGTATATATGCAATAATCGTATGCCCTTCTCTGTTGTTCTATAGGAATGATTTCCTTCTTCATACTCTAGCAAGTCATTTTCCTGTAAAACTGTCAAATATTCCCGCAACTGAGCA
>DATDLD010000111.1:0-8251 GCA_036519475.1 Candidatus Nitrosopolaris sp.
CCGATACCAAGCAAACTACTCTGTCAGACTTTCTGAAATAAAGATGTAAGGTTACTGCTTTATAAATTACAGGATTGCACTAGCATTAAACACTAAAAATTGAAACTCGTAGATATATAGAATTAAAAAATCGATAAAGAAATTGACACGGATCTGGTTTGCATTTCTCTAGCTCAGGGAAGTGTTTGCATATTGCGCTAGGGCCTTTGTTTGCAGCGTTAGCAGTAGCCTCTTGAACATTAGTAGCACAGCGAGGATCCTTAGGGACTATATTAAGGCATTTTGTAAGAATGTAGGGCTGGATCCTAATACAGTGAAATTCATTGAAGTAGGATCAGAATTTCCTATTGAGAACAGACCTATCTTCAAAGTGAATACTGCTTATCTGAACTACAAAACTCTTGAACTAGAAAATGTACAGCGTGCTATAACCAATGCTGTTGATAAAATAACGGATATACATAAAGATCATAAAGGAATAATTCACACCTCTAATTACACACAAGTAAAATTCATTGAAAAATTACTAAGCAAAGATAACAAGAAAAGACTGATCCATACAGATCCAGAAATTAAAAGAGACAAAGTAATAAGCAAACATTTTGAAAATGACGAACCTTCTGTCTTGATTTCACCTTCATTACATACGGGATTAGATCTAAAGAATGAACAATCAAGATTTCAGATACTAGTAAAAGTGCCTTATCCCAATATGAAGGATAGATGGATCAATACTAAGAAGGAAGCAGTTGGTGGAGGAATATGGTATAACTGGCAGACAGCAATAACGTTGGTACAAGCATGTGGTCGATCTATTCGATCAAAGGATGACTGGGCAAAGACATATGTCCTAGATTCTGCATTTGATGACTTTGTAAGACGAAACAAACTGCCTCTCTGGTTCACAGAAGCAATTATGTCTAGAGGAATGATGTAGGAGGGGTTGATCTTGATCTAAATGAGACCTATCCGATTTGAAAATACTGAGGATTGGAGCATAAAGTCCTGGGAGAAATGAATGAACATTATTAACCTTGTAAAATGTAAATACATCGACCTTTCCACACTGCACAAAAATTATTTTATTATACCTGCCAACCCGGCTAGTGGGATCGTGTATATTATAGAAAATAGCCCAGACTTTATTTCAGGACACGTAAGGCTTGTCTCATATCCAACCCAACCAATGACAATATTGACGTTTTATTTAGGATAAGGTCATTAGAGAGTCTGCGCCTATACTTGTGTAGGCCTACATTTTGTGTTGATAACGATTCACAAACGACCCCGGCTACACTAGACATTTTATATGTTAGTGGCAGCTAGCGCTGCAATATTTAGTAGGAAGGGTTATGTCTTCAATGGAAAGCCCTGTTTATTCTGCAAGTGAAACTGAGTCTGCCACTATGTTTCATTACGTTGAAAGGGAATCGGGACGCTCGACAAAAAGATGCATATATAAGATATTAATTAAACTACATTTCAATGAAAGACAAATCAATAATACTAAATAATAATATTAAAATCAGATACTTGGAATCAGAAGGAGACCGTATTTCTGATAGACACATTTTGTTTATACATGGCCTTGGTTCATCGGCTGATAGGTGGTTAGATATACCAGATGCATTATCAAAGTATTATCACACAATAGCTGTTGATTTAATAGGCTTTGGAGGAAGTGACAAGCCAGTAGATGTCAATTATACTATTGAAAAATTCGCAGAATTCATCCTAGAATTTATTGACAAAATTGGGCTAAATGGGGATGATGGAAAAATTACATTAGTAGGACATTCACTAGGAGGATATATAGCTGTTGAATTTGCTATAAGAAATAAAGAACTTATAGAAAAGCTTGTGTTAATAGATTCTTCAGGATTTCTGAAAGGACCAACTCCTTTACTAGAGCAATATCTTTATGCTGCTAAATATACATCATATGACAATGTAAGGAGTGTATTTGAACAACTGTTGTCTCAGCCTTGGAGAGTCTTGCCTGCGGTGATCAACACTTTTATAACGAGGATTAACTCACCAGGAGCAAAATATGCTTTTGAATCAGCTTATAAAAATAGTACCGCTACACAAATTGACTTATCAAGGTTAAAATCTATCGAAGATATTCCTACATTGATCATATGGGGCAAGAATGATAACTTAATACCAATAGAGCATATTGACCTATTCAAACAAGTTCTTAAGAAGCACAAAGTTGAGAAGATAGAAGATGCTGGACATGCACCCTTTGCTGAGAAACCCGCTATTATATGCGAAATATTGCTTGCATTTTTATCACAAAATAATTGATATGTATATGATGACGACTAGCGTAGAATAATAAACCTTGGAAGGTCATCATCTACATTTCATTTTATTATATTTTTGACATTAACAAATTCAGTTTTAAAGCAATCTAGAGTCTCATTATCAAATATACAAAATTCGATAATGTCTATTGAACATGTATTGTTGTGTTTAAGGAACCTTTCTGATTCTTGGACAAGTATCTTTGCACATTTATCCTTAGGAAATCCAAAAATGCCAGAACTTATAGCTGGAATAGAGATACTTTTGAACTCCTTCTCTGCAGCTAATGCCAAAGTACTTTGAACTGCCTTGAGCAGCTTATTATATTCATCACCTTCACCCATCCTCGGACCAACTGTATGTATTACTGCCTTACATGGTAATTTTCCAGCACTAGTAATCACTGCAGAACCAACCGGAACAAAGCCTCCTCCTATCCTGTCGCTTTCTTCCTGAATGATTGCTCCACCTTTTCTTACTATGGCAGCTGCTACTCCTCCACCATGTTTTAGATATGAATTTGCAGCATTTACTATAACATCAACATTTCTTCCGGTGATATCCCCATTTACAAGTCGAAGGATCTTGTTGTTATCTAGCTTTGCCTTATCTACTATTATGGTCATAACCAAAGACTCATCATTCTTAAAAGACACATTGCTTTATTTTTTCTCAATATAATTTTATCCGTCTCTCAATGTCGGAAATGCTTCTTGCGTGTGAGTGTGACGATCACATGCTATAAAAATATAATCAATGAAAATTAATCTATTTAATCAGCACACATCAGCCTTACATTGAGTTCAAACTAAAAATATCGTGGTAACAGTAGAAAACACATGGAAACAGACGAGAGTATGGGGTCACAATAGGAAGCAGACGGTAATGATATGGTAACATATGGTAACAGCTTTAAGGTTTGGTTTGCTATATTATCATAGATACATTGGAGATATTAAACAGGCAGGAAATGGAAGATCGTGTTATAGATCTATACTATAACCAAAAGAAGACTTATAGAGAGATAGAGAAATTAGTAAGAAAATCCCCACGTGATATTCGAACAATCTTAAACAAGGTCGAACCACCAGAACATTCAATGTCCGTATCTTCTAGAGCATACAAACTCTTTTCTGAACACAAATCACCTAGTACACAGCCTTTAGGTAAATTACTGGTTAGTTTCATTGCAGGACTGTCGCCGTTGTAGCCACCATCATTGTTACCACCACTAGACTTCTTATGTACGTTAATGAAGACATCTTTGACACAATTGCCCTTCCTGAGCTTGAATCCTGGCCCACATGAACTCTTGGCGTCTCCGCAATTTTCGTGGGACTCATCACACTTGTTGTCACCATTGTTGAAATCAACAGTGCTATCTTCCTTCTGTGTATCTGTTAGTTTTGATTGCTCTTTAGGACTCAGGGTATCGTCGCTCTTCTTCTTTGCCTCAGCAGAAAGAGGGCTGGTAATAGAATAGACTAATGATGCTACTATTATGGTGTAAATCAGTAATGTTTGTTTTATGGTGATCATCATATGATCATCTTTAAAATGCACTGTAAACCTTATAATAATAGTCAGAGATGTTCTAAGCGATTTATAAAAACTGACAATCACTGCAACATGGAATATTGTAGTTTCGTCATCACCTAAATCGTTCGTTGGAATATCAGTAGGAGTGGGCGCTCTATTGCTGTTTATAGGAATGTCAATCGGTCCAGCATTGACCGGTGTATATATGGAAAATCATCAGACGATCAGGAGTTCAAGGATCATATCCTTCTTTAGAATCATATAATCTAGTATACCTTATATCAGGCCTACTTTCAACTGTTTCGCTTGGCTTTGCATTAATACTAAGAAGAGCAGCACAAAAGGCAATTGAAGTTTAGTGACTATTTACTTTCCTTGACTATACAACACTTTGGAAAAAATAGATCTCTTATAGTTCTATTCAGTCTAAGCAAAAACATTATCCTCTGCAACATAATGCTATATCGACGGGACAAAATCAACCATGCATCGAAGAACGTAGTTCATTCTCTCATAAAGTGTTTTAGAGCAAGAGAAAAGAATTATGTGAGATAGTATACAAAGAATTATTACACTACATTGAAGCATGCTGCCTTCATATTACATCAGATAACGGATGCATACAAATAGAATAACTTCTAATTCTTTCCTATTGTCAGTACTGATCTAAATCGCACCTTACCACTCATCATCATCTCATAGGCCTCTTCTGCATGATCAAGAGGAAAGATTTCATTCATAGACCGTACCCCGGAAAGCGCACTAAATGTAAGTGTATCTTGAGAATCAATTGATGTACCGCCAGGCCAGCCCATTACCGATTGACGTCTTGATAAGAATTGATTGGTAGGCACTTGAAGTGGCTCATCAGAAGCACCAATGATCATCAGCTTCCCATTTGCACTCAGACCTCCCAGAACTGCACTCATTGCTTTAGCACTTGGGACAATTCCAAGGATGACGTTGGCGCCACCCATCTTGGCAAGTTCTTCAGTGGCATTTTGTGATTGGCTACTACTATCAATGTAATGAATAGCACCAAGCTTTTTAGCCATCTCTTCCTTGTCTTTGCCTCTAGCAATAGCAATGGTCTTAAAACCCATCTTGGCTGCAAACTGAATTCCTAAATGGCCAAGTCCACCTATCCCAAGAATAGCTACTACATCACCTACATGTGCACCGCTATTTCGGAGAGCGTTAAAGGTTGTGACGCCAGCACACATCAGCGGTGCAGCATCTGTAGCAGAAAGCTGGTCTGGGATACGCGCAAGTGCTTGTGATGATGCAATCATATAGTCTGCATAACCTCCATCATAAGTAAAGCCAGTGATTGGTGCATAGAGACATGCAAAGAAATTGCCGCGCCGACAGGATTCACAATGGCCACAATGACCTCCATACCAGCCTACACCTACTCGCTGTCCAGCCTTCCATTCAACTACATCCTTGCCTACCTCATCGATAACACCTGCTACCTCATGACCAGGAACTCTAGGATATGTGACACCGGGGAATAATCCTTGTTTCATCATAGAATCACTATGGCATATGCCACAGGCTTCAACTTTGATTCGGACTTGTGTAGCACCAGGTTCCGGAATACCTCGTTCTACTATTTCAAAAGGTCCATTAACTTTAGAAACTTGTACTGAATGCATGCTTTTTTCATTTCATCCTTTAATGTTTTTATCTTTACATTACACAGTCTTATACATACGTACGAAATAACCGATAACGATCGTATACCCACTTGGAGTTATTTGAAAACGAACACAAGAATGGAAACCATTTATTTTCGAACTTGGCTAAAAACTGAACCTTTTAGAAGAGTTAATGACATCTAGAGATAATCAGTCCTATCAGATATGTTTGGATAATGCTATCATGGGTAGAACACTGTCCAGCTATTGATAGCGGCCTCTTACACGTCAACCATACTTGCTTAAAACCAGTTTGCCGCATACGTTCCGTATCAGGAGGAATTACCTTGTCATCGTCAGATACTTGATACCATGTTGGATGATAATTAGATGATTAAAACAGCACTATCCATTGGTTTTAATGTCCTCTAATCTGTGCTGTTGCTGATCCCAAATCCAGAATGGTTTGGTCAGTAATCTATCAAAAGACTTGTTTGTTGTTGATTGGAGTAGCCGCTTATCCTCCTCTTTAGATGTTTGAATGTCTTTGTTATTATCGCGTTTCTCATCTACAGTAACAGCATCACCAACTTTATGTTTTTCTAATTCGGGTTATATAGAAGATGATTTGTCTGATACAAACTTTATGGCCTCATCTACCACAGCAACATTTGTGAATAAAAATGACTTCATGAGGCTAAGGAGATTGTGACAGGGATCGTCTTTTTGGCTAGTCCTGGCGCGTCCCGAATCATCGGCATGATGCTCTACGTCGCTAATCATGGCATAATAAGTATCTAGTTGAACAACCCGTACAAACTTAAGACCTACCAATACGAATAAATAATTATGGGAAAGCTTGAAGGAAAAGTTGCAGTCATCACAGGCGGAAGTAGCGGCATAGGCCTCGCTACTGCGCAGCGTTTCGTCGAAGAGGGCGCTTACGTTTTTATCACCGGTCGACGCCAAACTGAAGTGGATAAGGCAATAAACAAGATTGGCAAAAACGTCACCGGTGTTCAGGGTGACGTCTCTAATCTGGAGGATCTTGATCGTTTGTATGAAACGGTGAAGCAGCAGAAAGGCCAAATCGATATCCTCTTCGCAAACGCCGGAATTATTGGATTATTACCGTTAGGATCAATTACTGAAGACCATTTTGATAAAATATTCAATGTCAACGTTAAAGGACTTCTGTTCACGGTACAAAAAGCGCTTCCGTTGTTTCAGAATGGCGGTTCCATCATTCTAAGCACCTCAATCGCAGGATCCAAAGGGTTCGAGGGGTCCAGTGTTTACAGCGCAACCAAGGCTGCTATACGATCGTTTGCGCGTACATGGACCGTCGATCTGAAACATCGCAAGATCCGCGTCAATGCTGTCAGTCCTGGCCCGATAGACACACCGATGACCAGTAGCATGGTACAGACTGAGGAACAGGGCGAGCAGTTGAAGACAACCCTCTTGAGCACCGTACCACTGGGGAGGATGGGCGGTCCTGACGAAGTGGCAAAAGCCGTCTCGTTCCTAGCATCGGATGACAGCGGTTATGTCACTGGTATCGAACTGTTCGTAGATGGGGGTCAGGCACAAATCTGAATTTTTATAATGATTTACGCCGATCCTCTCCGTTTGTGCTGTTGTTTCAGATGGAGAAGCATTGTTAAAAGAAAAAGGTCAACACGGTGATTTTAACCCAGATGGAGGAGGGGCAGACGTGATACTAGCTACAAGTAATTCATATAAGGCAACAGCAGATGCAATTAAAGGTATCAGGCCAGATGGACGTGTAATATTAATGGGATTTTCAACAACCGAGTCTCTAACAGTTCCTCCAGAGATCTTGCTCAAGCGCATCTATATCATAGGTTCCACACAAAATAATAGAGAGCACCTCTATGAAGCATTAGATTATGTTGCAAAAGGCAAAGTGAGGGTAATGACTGAAATATTGCCATTAGAAGAAATTAGCAATGTATATGATAAAGTTGCTGATGGAAATGTACGGTTTCTATGTTCTTGCGATGATTGTATTTTTGGTATTTTCGTCAAATGATCTATTTGGATGTATTGACCTGCAAAGAATTAGTGATATGTTTGTTTTGCGACACATCATAAATGAAACACTCATAACTAACAACGACTAGGAAGAAAATGACTTCAAATCATAGGAACCTATCGCATATTCCAAAACCATTAATTTGTATCTATACTAATCAAAATAGAAATGAGTTTGCTATTGGATTAGAAAAAGATGAGATTTTTAGAGCTATCACAAAAGTTGGTGAATCTTATACAAGGTTTGTAGATGCTTATGATCAGATAATAAATGACGAAAACGAGGTTGATTGGAAACTAGAATTAGAAAGATGGATTGCTGCAGCCAAGAAAAATGAATCAATATTTGTTGAGGTTGATCTTAGTGGTTGGGATCAAGAAGGAGAAAGAATCAACTAGAAGTTACACTTCCAAAAATATATCTAGCAATTTTCGCCTTATACATACTGGCTGCACTCTAAATGTAAGCAGAGATCTACGATCGCTTATTTCCTATGATCAGGAAGGAGGAACTTTCATTCTTCAACACCCTATTTCGATACATACATCTTCAATCCATAGTAAATAATTGTCTTGAGATAAATTGTCTTTATAGTGGTTGTTATGATTTAGCCCTATATTATAAGGTAGAGATGTAACAACAAATTGAATTCATCAGTTAATGATGGCAGTGAACATGATAAAGGAGAATCAAAAGAGCCTGA
>DATDLD010000112.1:0-31093 GCA_036519475.1 Candidatus Nitrosopolaris sp.
AATTCCTGCTGCAGTCAAGCGCCGCACTCTGATATGTACAGTCGCATCAGATATCCCAATCTGTTTGGCTATTTCTACAAAAGGTGTTGATGAATCTCTACTTAATATATCTAAAATCTTGAGATTAACATCATCTAGCTGGTCGTAGTTAAAATGCACATCCACTAATAAAGTAATTGGTACTTAAATGCTTTTTTAGCATTCTCCGTTAAATTTGTCCAGTTCCAAGCTAATTTCTATGCGATAAAAGAAAGGCAAAAAAATATTATATGCTTTTATTCCATTTATCCTCAGTGTTTCAGAAAGAATGCACGAGCTGTCATAAATCATTAAGCATATATCATAGACTATACTCTGGTGAATTCCTCTGTAAGGGATGTTTTACATCTTCTATTGAAGATAAAACGCGAAAAACAATGAATAAATTCTCAATGGTAGATTATGGCGACAGAATAGCAGTAGCAGTCTCAGGTGGCAAAGATAGCCTATCTTTATTATATATAATGAAGAAAATTTTTGATCAACGCAGTATTCAGACAGATGTGGTAGCAGTTACAATAGATGAAGGGATCAAAGGCTACCGAGATGAATCATTGGAAATCGTAAAGGGTTTTTGTTCAAAGCTGAGGATAGAAAATAAGATTCTAACCTACAAGGATCTTTTTGGAATAGATATGGATGATGCAATGTTGCGAAGGCCATCTAGAAAAATGACATCATGTTCGATGTGTGGAACTCTTAGAAGAAGAGCCATTGATACGATCGCTGAAAATGTGGGTGCAAATGTCGTTGCTACAGCACATAATTTAGATGACCAGTTGCAAACATTCATGATCAACCTCTTTGCGGGGGACATAGAAAGAGTGGGTTGGATTTATCCTGAACCTGTCCGGTATGGTATTAATAATTTGAAGAAGATAAAGCCCTTTGTTGAGATCTATGAGCATGAAATCGTATTTTATGCTCTCAATAAAGAGATTCCGTTTCAGTCTGAAGAGTGCCCATATACCCATGAGAGTATCCGTAGCGTAATTCGAGAATTTCTGAACAATCTCGAAAAGGCCCATCCAGGAATTAAATATAATACTTATAACTCGATCTTGAAGATCTCAAAACATTTAAAATCTATTCCATCTGCAACACAAAGAAGAAGATGTTCTGTGTGTGGGCGTGATTCTGTATCTGATATCTGCTCCGTGTGTAAAACAATACAAATCCTTACTGGAAAAATAAACAGATATAGATGATCTTTACTGTTAGATTCACTATATAGTGCAATATTTTAATGGAAGACTGGATCGGTTTATTAATAACGCAACAAGGTAAATAAGAGTAAGTTGATTGAATATAACCTGTAGTCACATCTAAGAAACTTATATCCGTGATTATTTTATTAAAAAATTATGACAAGTCAGTTAGGTTGGTCCAGAGTCTGTCTTCAAGTAACCTGCGAAATCAGTGACAGTTACTATCCCCAATGGCCTTCTTATGTCTTCATTCTCTACTACAAGAAGATGCCTAACATTATTTTGAAGCATGACATCAGCAGCCACCTCTACTGATGATTTTGGGTCAATTGTAACCAATGGAGAAGACATGATATGTTGAACCACAGAAGATGCACTACCGACATCTTCTGCAACCACTCTTCTTACCAAGTCTTGCTCTGTCACTATCCCTACGGGTCTGCCATTATTATCAGTGACCAATAATGAGCTTACATTTTTCTCTGACATCTTCTTTGCGGTTTCCTGAGCAGAACTAGAGCTATTTATCATTTCTAGATTTTTGGTCATTATTTCGTCTATAGTTTTTGTCATGAAGTCAACAATATTATTGAAATGGAAAAATAAAATGTTTGCTTTAAATCTTAAGCTGATAGTATAGTATTGATGCACTAAACGTTTAGATATTAACCTTTAGTGAAGGCGATACTAGGTAGATATTTGTGGGTCTTCCATGGCCCCTTTCAGATTTACTATATTTATAAGGCCGTAACTTTCTCTTGTAGTTCTACTGACCGACATGTTATAGTCAAATATTTTTTTAGAATATTCTTGTAACACTGTCATCATATCATCAAGAGATTTGCTTGCATAGAATCCTGGGCAATCCCCAGTTAGTTGGAAGGTAGCGTGTACTACCAGTCTTCCGCGATCTGACTCGAGCCATGACGCAAAGGGATAAAGCCAACAAACCCCCGGCTTTTCGGGATGGATTCCACAATATCCCTTGTCATCCAAGAACCTACATGAAACAGGAGTGCCGTCATCTTTATCATTCTCATTGTGCTTCCTCTTCAGGGAAAGCATAGTAAGCGTCGTTATAACATTGCTAAGCCCTTGCCGTTCTTCCCAGCTCGCTAGCCTAGTTTCATTCCTAACAAATTCCATTTTTGACGTGTAACCCATTTTTTTAGCGATTATGTGTATATCATCTTTTGTAAGTGGTAGCCTACCTTGGCGATCACAGCAATTATGGCAGTCAGGCCACAGACATTTCCACAAAACATACAGATTGTCGTTATACAGAGTAGGAATATGAAAGACAACTCCGTTAACATTTAATGCGGTATCAACTACATCATTTCTCTTACCAAGATGTAAGTCATAAACAGCAGCGTCCATCTTCCACCTTCTGGTAAGTAAATCCAGTGACGCTTTAATGGAATTTTCAGAGCTTAATGTGGCCATTATGTACTTTGATAGTTAAAATCCCGGCGTTTAAATGTGCCTCATAGTGAATAATTTGATGGATCTCATAACGATAAAATGAAACCTGCATCTTCAGTTACAAAGATAGCCAGAGAAAAGGGAAAACATGCATCATCAACTGAAAACCGCAGGATGGTATGGGAAAAGGTCGTATGGCCGCTGGTATTACAAGTTAGCAGATCTTATTTTTCTTTGAAAGAATACCACACCCAACGTGATCAATTCTGTGAATTTCATAATGTACGACCGTCAAAAGTCGCCGGGGGTTTCGTGTCGCTATTGGTCAAGGGAATTCTTACTAGAGAAAGGAATACATATTCAATTCATTATAGACTGATTCCTTATATGCGCAAGAAAGTGAATCTGGAATATGGTCTTGTAATTAGAGAAATCAATACGAAACGGTAAAGTCAAATATTGGTTAAGTCTTAAAACTCTGTAGCTCGTCGAAAGCCCGGTCGAACCTAGAATAACTATTCTAAGGTGCCGAATCTAGTGGCCAAACTCCAAGGTAGGGCTAAGGATTTCAGGCTCTGGATCTCTGAGAAAAGAAACCTGGAGACAGCAGTTCGAATCTGCTCCGGGCTACTTTTTGTTTTATATTCTTGGTCCAGCATTTCGTATCTCTATCGGTACTTTACCAAACTTTTCAAAGTTCTTCACAAACAATGAGGCGAGTCTTTTTGCAGATAGATCATACTTTTGCTTATCCGACCAGGTATTCCTCGGATCTAGAACTTTTGAAGGTACCTTTGGACATGATGTAGGGATATCGACATTGAAAGGTTCGTTATGCATGAAAGATCTTTCCTCGAGATCTTGATGCAGCGCGGCCCTCACCATAGCTCTAGTATATCTAATATTCATCCTCTTGCCTACTCCGTAAGGGCCTCCCGACCATCCTGTGTTAATAAGATATACATTACTGCCATACTTGCTTATTTTTTCCCCGAGCATTTCTGCATACCTCTGCGCCCTCAACGGCATAAACGGAGCTCCAAAACACTGTGAGAACGTTTCCTTTGGCTCAGTTATCCCGCGTTCTGTTCCTGCGAGTTTACTAGTATACCCGGACATGAAATGATACATGGCACCTTCTCTGGTTAGTTTTGAAATGGGCGGCATTACGCCAAAAGCGTCAGCAGTAAGGAATAGAATCACACTAGGATGTCCTGCGACGCTTGGAATAATTGAACCAGGGATAAAATCTAGTGGATATGCAACTCGGGTATTTTCTGTAAGACTACTCTCAGTAAAGTCAGGTTGTCTACTATATCTATTAATTACAACATTTTCCATGACAGCACCGAACTTTATAGCATTCCATATTTGGGGTTCGTCTTGTTTTTTTAAATTGACACATTTTGCATAACATCCTCCTTCGAAATTAAAAATGCCTTTATGCGACCAGCCATGTTCATCGTCTCCAATAAGGCGTCTTTCAGTATCAGCAGAAAGAGTCGTTTTCCCTGTACCGGATAAGCCGAAGAACAACGCGCTAGCACCATTGTCTCCTGCATTGGCAGAACAGTGCATAGGAAAGATACCCTGTAGGGGTAGAACGTAATTCATGACGGTGAAAAAGGCTTTCTTGATTTCGCCCGCGTAAGACGTTGAGCCAATTAATATCATTTTTTTTTTGAAGCTAATGATGACGAATGTTTCTGTTCTAGTCCCATCCGCCGTCGGTAACGCTTCAAAATCATTCACAGATAATAACGTAAATTTAGGCTCGTGGTTTTTGAGTTCGGCAAGGGTAGGACGTATGAATATTTGTGTGGCGAAAAGGCTATGCCAAGCTTTATCTGTAATAACACGTATAGGTAGTCGTACTTCTTCATCTGCTCCAACAAGACCGTCGAAAATAAAAAACTCTTTTCCTTCTATCTGTTTTTTCATTCTGCTAAATATTTTTTCGAACTTGGTTTCTGAAAGTGGGTGATTCACCTTCCCCCATTCCACTGTATTGTGGGTGACGTTATCATCTACTATATATCTATCATCTGGCGATCTTCCAGTAAACTTTCCAGTCTTTACGGATAAGGCGCCAGTAGAGGAAAGTTTTCCCTCTTTCCTATGAATGGCTAGCTCTATTAGTGATGCTGGTGATAGGTTCCTATGTACCTTGCCGAGTTTGATATCCTTTTCTTCTAGTTGGGTCAGATAATTTGCTATTTTACTCTGGCAGCTGTCATTCATTGGGTATGGTGTAGACAATAATCTGCATATTTAATTGATTTCATGCTTTTCAACATAGGACATACTGTACGATAAAGATGACACGTGTTCTAGCTATCTATTTATCTTGAATGCTCGCACGAAGAAATAAGGATATTTACTGAATATCTTGTTATACTCGACGAATTTCGCAAATATAACTAAGGTATTGCTAGAATAGATATCTGGTTTGTAGAAGAGAATATATGTATTTAGAAGGATTTCCGCATACCATATAACAGGTAATGATTTAAGGGGAGTTAAGGAGGAGAATAGATAATACATGGCATTGGTTGACTGGGAAGAAAAGTTAGAAGTAGTGAGGAATAACGGTTTGACGTGGATAGACATACAGAACCCCACTCGTGATATGATAGCCAAACTTGGAGAGAAGTATTCCTTTCACGAACTGAACGTGGAAGACTGCCTTTCCAAAATTCAAATCCCAAAGGTAGACAAGTATAAAGATCATATCTTCATAATTTTGCATTTTCCTACTACAGATAAGAAGACCAAAAAAACAACCCTGAGATTCAGCCAACTATCTATATTTGCAGGAGCGAATTTCCTAGTAACAGTACACCAAGGCGACCTTAAGCCGTTAGAAGAGATGTTCTCTCTATGTAAACAAAATGATAAACTAAGGGAGACGTATATGGGAAAATCATCGGGTTATCTTCTTCACAGTATCATAGACGTACTGGTGGACGATCTCCTACATATGTTGATGAAAGTGGTAGGAAATCTTGAAGATATAGAAGATGCAGTATTTGATGATAAGGTTGCGGTAGTAAAGGAAATTTCGCTTTTAAGAAGGGAGATCACTACTCTCAGACGTGTAGTTTTCCCACTCAAGAGGATAGTCTTGGAGGTAACTAAAGATATACAAAAGTTTTCTGATGAGGATCTCACGCAATACTTCAATGACGTGGGAGACCACATAGACAAGGTTTTAGAAGTATTAGAAGGTTCTCGAGAAACTATAGAGATCTACAAGGATACTGATTTCATGCTTAGCACAGAAAAAACTAATGAAATCTTAGCGGTCCTTACAATTCTGTTTACCTTATCTATCCCAGTTACAATAATAGGTACTTTTTATGGAATGAATATGAATTTACCAGGGGGTATTCAAACAGGGTCTTGGACCTTCTTTGGTACCTATACAACAATGATAATAGTGGTACTAATTACAATTGCTTGTACATTAATTATGCTTCTATACTTTCGTAGAGTTGGTTGGATTCGGATTGGTTAATGTATAATTGTATTTTTTACTTTTTTTGACGCTAGTAGAAGTAGTGTTAGCTATCTCGTAAGATACTATACTAGATCATAGTTATTAGATGGCATTTTCAAGTGCATGCCATAATGGTTAACAATAATTTTTTGTCCTTTTCTGCCAAGTATATCTCTTTTTGTTGAGAATTAGTGTGTTTATAGTCAACGAGTTGTTTTTTTTTTTCTGAAGCAATATTGACCGGCTATTTAAATAGAAAAGACAATGTTCAGCCTGATTTGCAAAGTTGAGTCAAATTTTGTCTCAATCAGCCGATGGTATCAAGCCGTTCTTAGTTCGTGGTTCTAGTGACCACATACTTGGTAGTATCATCAATCTTTGTAGTTACAACTAATTCGATGTCTTTTATGTCAAAGACTTGCATAGGAAGCTATGGCCAGTATGGAGGGAATGGGATTCGAACCCATGACCACCTGCGTGTAAGGCAGGTATCATAACCAGGCTAGACTACCCCTCCTGTACGAAAACGATGTCCAATTAACTTGAACGATATTAATAGGTTAACTGGCTTATATGACCTGAATATGGCCAACAACTTACTGATTGCGATGTTGCAGAATAATACTCTAGCTCATACAGCTGAATCCGTAAGGATCTTGGCGTCAAATTATTTATTTAATCCAATCTGTTTTTAATAGTTCTAATGAAGAAATGGTATCATATTTTGAACGCCAGATAAGATCTATGTCTGGTGCTTTAAAAAGCGCTCAATGATTCTGGTACTTCAGAAATATCGTATCCTAATAGTCTAGCAATTCCATTAAATTGTCTGATGATAGCATGTTTTAGTTTGTTAAATGCGATTTCATCGATAGCTGTGCAGATACCGATCCACAGACTCTTCTTATCCAAAGTCTATCAGATAACCATGCATTAGTAAGTTCAGGCGATGGTTCCCGATCTGCGTCATTATTTTTCTTTACCCAACTCTAATTTGTGAGTAGAAATTTCAACACTTGAAAGTTCAAGATTTATTAGTCCTGTACGGTAAAGAGCTTCTAAATTATGTCTGCTGGCATTCACGTCGACTCGTTAGGCGGTTTGACTGAAAAATTAAAACAGTTAATAAATGATACTCAGGAACAGTACGAGGCATTCATCGATGCTACTCAGCTTTACAAGAAAGGAAAGGTGAATGAAAAAGAATACTTTTCAAAAATTGGCGATTACCTAATAGCAACTTCTACAGTGAACTTTCTTGCTGTTCAAGTAATTTTTGAAATCAAGTCCGCCATCGAAAAAGGTCCATCCATAAAAAGCCCCACTGGTGCATTTGCATCCCCATCTCCACAACCCACTTTAGGTGTCGCCAGCTTTGCAGGTACCGGCGGGACAGCAGAGCGAAATGATTCTACTATGTCTGCACCGGCACAAACGGAAATACAAGAACCAGCATTTCCGGGAGATATTCCAGTTGGACACTTGTCTGAAAAAAACAGTGCAAGGATAATAACTTCGACGAAGAAGTGCATGCACTGCGGATCAGGTATCACTGAAAGAGCAAAATTTTGTAATAAATGTGGCAATTCGCAATAATTAAAAGCGAGTTAGCGACATTTTCTATTGTAATGAAGATATTCAACGGTAGAGCTGCGACTGAGGAATACATGTCTACTCATTCACTAACTTTTTCGACGCCAGAGATGACATTAAAAAAATTTGCTATTTGGTTGGGTGACCAAGTTAATATGCCCGGGGTCAAGGAAGAAATTCCTAGATTGATGCTTTACATTCAAGAGAAGGATAGGATGGGTAAGACTCTTCCCAATTTCATGCCTGATATCGATGAAACTTTTAAGCCAACTGGAGCTGTTACTGAAATGTACTCCAAGGTATCTTCGACTCCCAGTAATGACAATTCGCTACCAGAAGGTATTTCATCGGGACAAGAAAAGCCTAAGTCAGATAGCAGAGTCTGTGTGTCCTGTGGGTTTATCTTGAAGCTGAACTCCAGGTTTTGCACAAAATGTGGCTCAAAGCAAGTCTAGAAATACCCTGCGATTAATGTAATTTGCTTACTCCTGTATTCAACTTATTTCTTTTCGAAATTTTTTTCAGGTGCATGCATTAACATATAGCATTCGTTGCAAATCGATTTTGAAAAGATAAAATTTAGCGAATAAAACCTAACCCTGCCACAGAATTCACATGTCTTCATGCCCTATGCTTCTTGCAATGACTAATCGATAAACTTAACGGCTATTAATATCCAAAGTAGCAATATCACCGTTATCTGCTCATCAGTATCCTAGCGGAAAATCCAGATTGGACTGTCCAACTGAAATGAATGGATCTGACATTGTATTTGCACCAGCTTTTCCTGTGACTCGTGCAGTTATTGGTTATCTCTGTTCGTGCTACGTGTGTGACGACCACTGGTTTTTCAAGAAGATGATTTTTGATCAACCAATGTTAGGCCGATAAGCATTATTGCTCCGGTTGCAATGCTATAAACTTGATAGGTTACATTCCGCACTCTATGCCTTGTGCTTATTTACAGATCATGATAATCTATACATACGTATAGCAAATTCAAGATATTTTCATTAGTAATAAAAATACCAGCCTAGATAACTACGATCGGACTATATGCTTAATATTTTTTCTAGACGCTACATGATCTACTTTTAACATTGACGCCTATAACTTAGTTAATCCTTCTCAAATGTGTGTTGTAGGCTAGGCCGAAGCGATGAGCCTCGTCTCTCATGTGTTGTAATAGCTTGAGTGAAGAACTACTCTTTGAAAGATTTAGCGGTTGACTCGAGTAGGCCGAGTAAACTTGTTCATTTTCTTTTGCAAGTGAAATGCATGGTATATTTAATCCCAACCTGCCAAGAGTTAGAGTGGCTGTGTTTAACTGCCCCTTTCCTCCATCGACCACTATCAGATCGGGCGTAGGGTCATTCTCATTACTTTGCTGTAATGTTGATCGAGCTGAATATCTACGAGTTATTATTTCGTCTATCATAGCATAGTCATTTTGACTGAATATTTTTTTGATCTTAAATTTCCTATATCCTGATTTGTTTGGCCTCGCATCGATAAATCTACTACATGCTCCTACTGCAATGGTATTACCGAAGTTTGAAACGTCAAAACAATCTATTACTGATGGAGTTTCAGACAGGCGAAGGGCTCCTTTCAGCTCTTCTATTGCGGGAGCATAGTTTTTTTTCAGATATAAATCTAGATTGCGTAGGACTAAATCCATTAACTGGTTTTTTTCTGTGATATGAGTATCCTTAGATAGTTTGATAATACTCACTTTATGACCTGCGATCTTCTCAAGAGATGCTTCCAAAGCATCCCTAGAATCTGGATCTTCGTTTACGTAAACAAATCGAGGGATTATTGGAAGTGTGGAGCAGTACTGCAAGACAAATGTGCTTAGCGTATTATCGCAAACCAGCTCAAATTCGAACTTTTTCCTGTCGCAAATAACTCCTTTACTCCTTCTTAAGGTCATGACATGTGCAATCTCTCTGTCTGCGTCTTTGATTATTCCAATATACTCCTCCTCACGGTTTCGATTTACGGCTCTTTCCATTTTCTGCTTTACACGCAGATTATTGAGCCTATGTAATGTATCACGAATATCCTTTGCTATTTCGTAATGTCTAGTCTCGGCGGCTTTTTTCATTTCATCTTCCATTTGGTTGACGAAGTCTTCTATGCTGTTTTTTCCCTCGAGGATATTTTGAAGCTCAAGAACATTTTTCATATATTCTCTCTGCTCGATGTTACCAATACATGGTGCATCACAGTTTTTGATAAAATATTCTAAACACGGCCTCTTGGGCAATTTTTCACATATCCTAACTTTAAATAATTTTCTTAACAGTCCGACCGTGAGAAATTTTGAGCTTCCTCGTACAAATGGCCCATATACCTTTCCTTTTGGTCCGTAAAATTCCCCTTTTCGATTACGCCTGGCTACCAAGAGACGCGGAAAAGACTCATCTGTAATCTTTAGATAAGTATATCTTTGCTGATCTTTTAATTCGATATTAAACATCGGTCTATATCTCTTAATAAGATTAGATTCAAGAAGAAAAGCTTCTATTTCGTTATCTGTTAATACAAAATCAATATCTGAAACCCTGCGCATAAGTCGCTCAGTCTTCCAGCTGTCGGCATGATCATGCTTCATGAAGTAAGAAGTCACGCGTTTACAAAGATTCCTTGCTTTGCCTACATAAATTACCCTGCCTTCGTCATCTTTCATTATGTATACTCCTGGAGCGTGCGGAATTCGTTTTGATCTTGATAAGAGCTCTACATATTCTGCGATTTTCCTAAACCCCCCTTTGAATAATTTCATTCATCAATACCTTTTGTTTAAGATATTGTCCAGTATAGCTTTCTTCCATTCTTGCAACTTCCTCCGGGGTCCCTGTTACTACAACTCTGCCTCCATCTTCTCCGCCTTCAGGACCTAGGTCTATAATCCAATCGGCGCTATGTATTACATCAAGGTTGTGTTCTATAACAACTATTGTGTTACCTAGATCCACAAGCCTTTTGAGAACAAGTAGTAATTTGGTAACATCTGCAAAATGCAATCCGGTAGTAGGTTCGTCAAGAATATAGAATGTTTTACCTGTATCATTTTTTGAGAGTTCCGCCGCAAGTTTAATCCTTTGTGCTTCCCCACCAGATAAAGTAGTTGCAGGTTGTCCGAGCCGAATATATCCAAGCCCAACGTCGGTTAGAGTTTGCAACTTCTTGCGTATTGTGAAGGTATTGATAAAAAATTCTAATGCTTCTTCAACAGTCATATCAAGGATCTCGGAGATCATTTTTCCCTTATACTTTATTTTCAGGGTTTCAGAATTATAACGCCTTCCTTTGCATTCATCGCACGTAATGTAAACATCAGGTAGAAATTGCATTTCAATCTTTCTTACTCCACCACCCTCACATCTCTCACATCTTCCCTCCGAAACGTTAAATGAAAATCTACCAGCCTTATACCCCATCTCCCTAGCCATTTGAGTCTTTGCAAATATTTCTCTAATAGGAGTAAAGGCGTTGACATAGGTCGCGGCATTAGATCTTGGAGTACGGCCTATAGGGGACTGGTCAATCCCTATGACCTTATCTATTTGTTCTAAACCGGTAATTTTTCTATACTTGCCCGGCTTGTCTTTGGAACCGTATAGATGCTTTGATAATGCTCTGAATAAGATGTCATTTACCAGAGTTGACTTCCCAGACCCTGAAACACCAGTCACGAGTGTTAAACATCCTAAAGGGAATTTCACGTCAATTTCTTTTAGATTATTTTCTTGTGCTCCAAGAAGAGTTATCCATTTTTCAGGTTTCTTCAGATTCTTGCCAGGATGAAATACTGTTTTTTCTCTCCTTAGAAAGGCTCCGGTAATAGAATTTTGGTTTTTAAGAATATCTTCCAATGTACCTGTGGCAACTATGTTTCCGCCATGGATACCTGCCCCTGGGCCTATATCGATGATCCAATCTGCATTACGGGTAACTTCTTCATCATGCTCAACTACCAATAAAGTATTGTCTAGATCTCGTAAATTTTTTAAAGTATCAATTAATCTATGATTGTCTCTCTGATGTAAACCAATGGTAGGTTCGTCAAGGACATATAGCACTCCAGTCAAGTTTGAACCGATCTGTGTTGCCAATCGAATTCTTTGTGATTCACCTCCAGAAAGAGTGGCTGCCATTCTATTCAACGTTAAATAGTTCAAGCCGACATTACGTAAAAATTCGATTCGTGAAACGATCTCCTTTAGTATCGTTCTTGCAATATACTTCTCACTCTCGGTAAGTTCTACTGTATTAAAGAACTTGTAGCAATTATCTATAGAAAGGTCGCAAACATCCATTATTGAATGGTTCTGGATTTTTACCGATAGTGCTTCCTTGCGCAAGCGCCTACCGTGACACCCATCACAGGGTTGTTCACGCATAAATTGAATAATCTCCTCTCGCTTCGATTCGGATTCAGTCTGCTTGTACGTCCTCTCCAGATTTGGGATTATACCCTCAAACGATCCTCTGTATTCCCATTTGCTATCGGTATATCTTGATTCATATTTATAGTGAATATTTTCATCACTTCCATAAAGGATAACATCGAGCTGATCCTTTGTCATTTTGGAAATGGGTGTGTTAAGGTCAAATCCAAAGCGCTTTCCTACGTCTCCAAGCATCGCTGAGCGAAACGTAGCAAAATGGCCCGACCAAGGTTTAACAGCCCCTTCCAAGATGCTTTTTGACTTTATAGGAATAATTAAATCGGGATCGAATTCAATCTTAACTCCTAGGCCATTACATTCCCCGCATGCTCCAAACGGTGAGTTGAAAGAGAACATCCGCGGTTCTAAATCCCCTAGGCTAATTTCGCAAAGAGGACATGCGTTTCGTTGTGAAAATAGATTGTCTTTACCATCAATTGAAGCAATCACGAGTCCATTTCCGACCTTCAATGCCGATTCAACAGATTCGTTCAACCTGCTTTTTTCCTCCACAGAAACTTTTAACCTATCGATTACGACTTCGATTGTATGCTTCTTCTGCCTATCTAGTCTAGGATATCCTGATTTTTCTGCCTCTTCATTCTCTATATTGCTTATTTCACCATCTAATCTGATCCTAGAAAAGCCATCCTGTTTCAGTTGAGCAAATAATTTTTCATATGTTCCTTTTTTCCCCTGAATGATTGGAGCTAATATCAATGTGTCTCTTTGATTGGCAGATTTTAATACCGAATCGGTGATCAACTCCGAAGATTGACTGGTAATTTTTCGATGACATTTTGGACAAAAAGGCGTCCCAATTCTAGCATAGAGGAGTCTAAGATAATCATATATTTCTGTAACTGTACCCACAGTCGACCTGGGATTTTTACTTGTGGTTTTCTGTTGGATGGATATTGCTGGTGACAATCCGTCGATGGTGTCAACATCTGGTTTATCCATTAACTCCAAGAATTGTCTTGCATAGGCTGATAAGGACTCAACGTAACGTCTTTGACCTTCGGCATAAATGGTGTCAAATGCAAGAGTAGATTTACCAGATCCCGAAAGTCCCGTTATAACAACTAATTTATTTTTCGGAATTTCAAGATCTATATTTTTTAAATTATGCTGACGTGCACCTCTGATAATTATTTTGTCATGCATATCTCTAATGAACCTCAGAAAGCATTGGTTCTCCAATGGCTTTCTTTATAGTCGATAATTTCTCCCTAAATTCTATGGCTTTTTCAAAATCTAGCTCTTCTGCGAATTTTTTCATGGATGCCTCGGTCTCCAAAGAAAGCTTTATCAAATCCGATTTGGTCATGGATTTTGTATTCAATAACAGAACACGATTATCAGTTGCTCTTTCAGGAATAGATTTGACCACTGATTTAGGACTTATTGCATTATCTTTATTGTATCTTATCTGCGTCTCGCGTCTTCTGTCTGTTTCTGCTATTGCGGCTATAATCGATTGAGTAACCTGATCAGCATACATTATTACAGCTCCATCTATATTTCTAGCTGCACGTCCAAAGGTTTGTATCAAACTTGTATCGTTACGTAAGAATCCCTCTTTGTCTGCATCTAGTATAGCTACTAATGCTACTTCTGGAATGTCTAAACCTTCTCTAAGGAGATTGATGCCTACTAACACGTCGAATTCGCCTAAACGGAGCTGACGTATTAACTCAGTCCTCTCTATTCCTTCAATTTCAGAATGCATATAACGAACTTTTACATCCGATTTAGCCAAAAATTCCGCTAGGTCTTCTGCCATTCTCTTGGTTAAAGTAGTGACTAACGTTCTCTGATTCTTTTTTGTCCTCATACTAATTTCTGCTATCAGATTTTGTATCTGATTCTTAGTGGGTCGGATCTCAACCTTGGGGTCGACTAGGCCAGTAGGTCGGACTAGTTGTTCAACTACTTGGCAGCTTAAATTTAGCTCATAATTTCCTGGTGTCGCAGACACAAAAATTACATTTTGAAGATATTTTTCAAATTCTTGAAACCTTAAAGGCCGATTGTCGAAAGCACTTGGAAGTCTAAATCCGTAATCAATCAACATCTTCTTACGAGTGTGGTCTCCATTGTACATACCGTGGAGCTGCGGGATGGTTACATGAGACTCATCTATAACGATCAGAAAATCATCACCAAAAAAATCCAGTAAACAATAAGGCGGTTGTCCGGGGTTCCTCCCTTCTAAATGTCTAGAGTAGTTTTCGATACCTGAGCAATAGCCTAATTCTTGTATCATTTCTAAGTCATATTTTGTGCGAGAAGATAGTCTTTGCCTTTCAAGTTCCGATGGCAAATTTGGAAGCCACGATTGTAGCTCTTCTTTAATTGATTCTATTGCAGATAGCCTAGAATTGTCTCCGACTACGTAATGTTTTGCAGGGAAGATCTTTATAGTATCGGCGTCTCTTATCTTTTTCATGGTCAAGTGATCGTGAACTGATATCTTTTCAATCTCATCTCCAAATAGACAAATGCGGATTAGATCATCGGAGTATCCTGGGATAATATCGATGGTATCGCCCCGAACTCTGAATTTGCCTGGGACAACAGAAATGTCATTCCGTTCATAGCGTGATTCAATTAAATTATGTATCAAAGCTTTTCTGTTGATCGCCATTCCCTTCATCAGGGTTGTAGCAGTTTCTTCCCACTCTCTTGGGGATCCTAGCGAGTAAATACAAGAAACGGTTGATACTATTATTGTAGGTTCACCTGACAGCAGCATTGCAGTGGCTTCCAACCTCATTTTCTCAATCTTTTCATTAACCTCTGTATCCTTTTCTATGTAAGTATCTGTTTGCGGAATATAGCTCTCAGGCTGATAATAGTCATAGAAACTAACAAAATATCCAACATTATTATTTGGGAAGAACTCCTTGAACTCACCGAACAACTGGGCAGCCAAAGTCTTATTATGCGAAATTACTAAAGTGTTTTTATTTGACTTTGCGATAACATTGGCGATTGTGAATGTTTTTCCACTACCTGTTACCCCAAGTAAAGTTTGTCGTCCCTTTTTCGAGGATAATCCGCTTGCCAATTTTTTAATTGCTTCCGGTTGATCTCCTCGTGGTGGGAACGCGCTTTCCGTTAATCTAAAAAGCCTGGAATTTTTTGACACGGACAAGGATATTCGTCAAAACTCCATATAATGCTTATACTTTAGAATAATAAATAGTAAGGAGGATCTTGTAGTTATAATCTATTAATGCTTAGAGCTTCCCCCTAAGTTGGGATTGGAGAATAAGAGCAAGGTTTTTGTTTTACTATTCATTTAATAAAGTATGCGAGAACCTCAATATACTGTTAGCACACAAGATTTCCTTAGGTTCCTAGAAAATGAATCGAGGTTACGAATAGATCAGTTTATTGAAGGCGCTGTTGAGGTAGCCGAGGAAGTTCACTTCGGACTAAAAAGGGAAGATGGCGTTTCGTCTTTTCTTGAAACACATACATGGCCTGTCACAATTGATGTAGTAAAGTATTACACTTCGGTTAATCGAAATATTACAAGCGTAGAGGTAGCCTCTGCTATACTGCATGATGTATTAGAAGATAATGAAAGAATATTAGATCTATATAAAACGAAGGAGTATGGCTTTGAGGCTTATCTCAACTATAGATTCGGTAGTCGAGTATATGAGATAGCTGTTGATTTAAAAGTCCGTCCATTAGAAAATTATCCAGCAAATAATGATGAAGAGCGTCAGATGGCGAGATTTCAGGAATATTGCGAAATTCTTACTTCTTCAGACCATGACGTAAAGGTCATCAAGCTCGCCGATAGGCTAAATAATATGAATTTTATATATGATAGGGCTAGCTTAAACAAGAAGATTGTGTATGATAAAATAAAACGTTATCTTCGAGAAGCAGAGGATTTTTACTTAGCTTACAGCATGTTAAATCCCAAAATGCCTATTTTTTACAGGCAGATAAGATCTACTTATGAAAAATTGCGTTCAGCCTATTATGAACAAACTCTTACCATGCCACAAACCGAAGGAATAACAAGCAGAACATAATGATAAGAAAATAGTAATTAAATTGTTATGAATCCTTGAAAAGGTCCCAAAATAACAGTTCTTGGTTCCAACATATCTTCCGTAGCTAGCGAAGATATTCTTAAGGAAATGAAGACGCGAAAATGTATGGCTAAATAGACTATGTAGATTGGTTATTATAGGAATGGCAACGGAGATAGCAAGTCTAATGATTTCATCATCAGTTAACGTCGCAGTTATAATAAAGCTTGAGCCTGACTTTTCAGAAGGAAGTGTTAGTTATAACTCTGACGGCACGTTGAATAGAGCAGAGACAAAGAGTATCTTGGGGCCTCATAGTGCCATTGCCTCACTTGCCGCATTTTATAGCAAAGTGAAGTATGGTGCGTACATTTCAATAGCCACTATGGGTCCTCCAATTGCTGATATTGCATTGAAGCAGGCCCAATTGATGTCTGATGCTGACGAATTGCACCTTTATAGCGATAGAATATTCGCAGGAGCCGATACGCTAGCAACTGCTGAGGTTTTGAAAAATGGTATAGGAAAAATGAAGGGCGGAGAAAAGATGGATATCGTCTTTTCTGGACATAGAGCTTCTGATGGCGAAACAGGCCAGACTGGTCCTCAAACTGCATGGAAGCTTGGCTACACTTTTATCGGAAATGTAATAGATTATGATTTTGATCCCCAAAGAAGGGTTGTAATAGCGAAGCGTCTAATTACCTTACAGGGATTTCATGATATAATAGAAGAAGTAGAAGCACCCCTTCCAGTTTTTATTACTATAGATCCTTCATACAAGTCGACCTTTAATACTGTTTCACAACGGTTGGCGTATTTAAAGTACCAAAAGGAAGCAAAGGAACGTACTGAAGAGTATAAAAAATATCTCAAAGTTTTCAATGCAGAACAACTGGGTGTCGACGCGAAGTTTGTTGGTCTTCCTGGTTCTCCTACTATTGTGTATAAGGTGGAGAAAATTCCAAAGGCAAAAACAAGTAGAAAGGTCGATATTGTAGATGGGTCAGACCCCAATCATATTCGCAACGTTATAAAGCGGGTACACGAAATGCTAGGCGCAACAATAATTAAATAATTCTAACAAGTATGCAAGGGATCTGATGCTCTAACATATGACATACAATCAAGGTAGAATCGAAGAAACTTATAGACACTTATATGTGATTATTGAACATGAAGAAGGAAGAATCATCCCTGTTAGCCTAGAGATGCTAGGAGAAGCCAGGAGGATAATGGATGAATTCAACATAAAGTATTCATCGGACGAGAAAGTAGTTGCAGTTGTACTAGGGTACAAAGTCAAAGAGTTATGTAAAGAACTGATCCTGTATGGAGCAGACGCCGTTATCTACGCAGAAAGTCCGGAGCTTAAGCATCCAAGAAACCTAGCTGATACAAAGGTCATCAGTCAGATCGCTCAAGACAAAAAATGCGTGGAACAAATCTCTCCAAATTTCGCTGAAGAATTTAAGAAACCGCGTTATATGTTCTTTTCTGCAGATAATATTGGAAGACATCTTTCATCGACTGTCCTAGCCGAACTTGAATCAGGGCTCGCATCTGATATTAACAAATTGGTAGTAGGGGATCTAGAAATTAGACATGAGCATAAGACAAAAGGTCAAGCTATAAAATATGAGAAAACCCTACAAATGTACAGACCAGACTTTTCTGGTTTTCTGTGGACTACTATTCTATGTCTCGATAACCGAAATCCCGCAATACAAAGAGAGTACCATCCTCAGGCATGTAGCATAATTCCTGGAGTCTTCAGTCCTCTTCAACGTGATAGCTCTAGAACTGGAATAATCCTAGAGTATTTACCAAAATTAAATGAACAAGATCTGAAATTGAAGATTTTGAGCCGAAAAGCCATGAAAAGCACTGTCGATTTTGATAGCTATAAATCTGTGGTAAGCTTTGGACGAGGGATCAAAAATTCTCCAGAAGAAAATATTAAGTTGATCGAGGAGCTAGCAAAAGAATTAGGGGCGCAGATAGGAGTATCTTTACCAATATCAAAAAAACCCTATGCGGTGAACCAAAATCTGTCATCTAAATATATGTCTTCAGATAGGGTAATTGGAACTAGTGGACGAAAGGTTGCACCATTGGTCTATATTGCTGTAGGAATTAGTGGGGCAGTGCAGCATATAGCTGGGATGAAGGAGTCCCAATTTGTAGTTGGAATCAACCCTGATGAAAACTCACCTATGAAAGAAGAATGTGACGTATTCATAAAGGGTCGTATGGAAGACGTTGTGCCCCTGCTAATCGAAGAAATTAAAAAAACCAAACCACTGATGGAGATACGAAAATAGCCAATGGAACATTTTGACGTCGCAATAATTGGTGGAGGCTCATCAGGGTTAGCTGCGTTGAAACAGCTATCTAACCTAGGAAAGCAGGCTATTTTGTTAGAGGCAGGAAAGACGGTTGGTTCGAAAAACATATCCGGAGGAATCCTTTACTCAAAAAAGCCAAAGAGAGGAAAGGTATTCAACGTTGAAGACGTTTACGGAGAAGACTTTATCAAAGAAGCTCCTCTAGAGAGACTAATTACTAAATACTTCCTTCATGCTACATCAAAAGACAAAGTATACACCATCGATCTTACCTCCGCGCACAAATACCAAGCTAACTTTGGCTACTCTGTCCTCTTAAACAAGTTAAACTCCTGGTTTGCAACAATGGCCGAAGAAACTGCTGAAAAACAGGGAGGTGGCATTGTGTCTGGAGTACACGTGCGGAAGATTGGATGGCACAATGATACAACAGTAATAGAAACAGACGAGCTTGAGCCCTTTGAAGTAAAGGCAGTAATTGCCGCTGATGGAGTAAATTCAGAAGTTGCAGAAATCACCGGAGCTAGAAATAAGTTCACCCCTGAAGAGCTTTATCAAGGAGTTAAGGTTGTTGCAAAATTACCGGAGAAAATTATTGAGGATAGATTTGGTTTATCAGTTGACGAAGGAGCCGCTCACCTTTTTGCTGGCGATATAACGTTAAACCACATAGGAGGTGGTTTTCTTTATACAAATAGAGACACGTTATCAATTGGCGCAGTGTATCATTACGACTCTCTAATCCAAAAATCAGATGAGCCCTCTGCATTAGTCGATAAGCTGTTAACTAATCCTATGGTCAGTCAATTCATCAAGGACGAAGTACCAGTAAAGCAGAATATAGACAAAAATCTTCCAAAAGAAGAGCAACTCAGAACGAGGTTTGCTGTAAGTAAGCTTATTATGACGTGGAATAATCTTCGTGAAGCTTTTTACTCCCCGGTCGGTAGGGCAAAGCTCATAGAGAGCGGGAAGTATAAAAATATCGAAGAGATTCAAGGCAAAATCGATTCTATCTATGAGGAATTAAAGCAAAAGTACAAGACAAAATTCGTGACAGACTATGTGGAACTAGAATTTAGCGCGAAATTGATCCCTGATGGGAAGCGTTGTAGGATGAAAAAACCTTTTCACAATAACGTTTTGTTTGTGGGAGATGCAGCTGGACGTGGCATATTCATCGGTCCAAGAATCGAAGGGCTTAATGTGGGTATTGACGATGCGGTAAGAGCAGCAAATGCCATCTCCAGATCCATAGACAGAAGCAATTATGATCCCGAATATATGGGTCAATTTTATACTCATTCGATTGAAGAGAGCCCTTATACGAGGGATATGGAAGAGATAGACAAAGATTATTTGAAGATATTTCTCGATGCAGCAAAGGATGTTCCAAAGGATATTATAGGCTCGCGATACGGAATGATCTTCAAATTACTATCTAGTGGTACATTCCGAGGTCTAGCCGTAGGATTCGCAAACATATTAGGATATGATCGTCTTCTGCCTTTAATAGAATCAGAAGACACGTACGTACAGGTGCCAATTGAGCTAGCAGAAAAATTAGGTACCCAGATTATATCGACGTATTCGCCTACAATTCCATCTCTTGCCCAACGAATTGCTAAATTAAAATATGATGATGATGTCATCTCGCACATTAAAGTGCTTAACCCGAAAAGTAATTTTATGAAAAAGATGGTGATACTTTGCCCAACAAAATGCTATAGTATGGAACAAGAAGAAGTTTTGCTACAGCATGAAGGATGCATAGAGTGTGGGACCTGTGCTAAGGAAACTCAATGGAGACATCCAAGGGGCGAAAAAGGAATTCACTATGTATACGGATAATTTAAGATAACATCGTTTAGTTTTTCCATTTTATAGAGCAGCCAACCGATGGATCAAATTCTCTTTCTATGGTTTCGCCCTTTAATGCTTTTCTTATGTTATTTTCCATTACTTGGATCTTAGGCATCATTTCAGGTTCTAGTGCATCGTTAATTCGGCCATGGAATATTAACTTACGACTCGAATCAAATAGAAAAGGATCTGGTGTACATACCGCTCCGTATATTTTAGCTACCTCTTGAGTATGATCTATTAGGTACGGAAAATTGATATGATAATCTCCTGCGAATTCAATCATATTTTCAAAACCTTCCTGCTCATAGCTTGGATCGTTACTGTTAATTGATATTATTTGAAGTTCCGAAGGTGTAAATTTTGTTTGTAAATCTTTGATATCACCAATCCTAGCCTTCACATAAGGACAATGGTTACAAATAAAAACGACAAGCAGCATTTTACTATTAGTATAATCAGCCAGGGAGTGTATTTTATGGTCCACGCCTTGTAGTGCAAAATCCGGCGCTTTTTGCCCATTTTTTAGAATCTGATTTGAAGTAGTTCTTGCCATGATATATTTTGAGCTGGGATGTTAAAAACTGTTTGTCTTGCTAATCAGGTGAGAAATAGTCCTAATATCAAGATATGATATTGCAATGTGTTATTATTATTTCTGTTACACGCTACTAGAATTAGCAGTATTTGATGTTCTCTATCTAAATCATTACTAGTATTACTATGCACTTTTGACTACCTGCAAGAAAAGATTAGTTTAATAAATCCACATAATCGTATCGGAGTGCTTAGTGAGTTACTAAGTTGACACAATATTGTAGGTCTAACTTTTTACGACAATAGGTCTAAAAGGAGAACAGAGCTCGAAATATTAGAGGCGGGCTGGGAGTTATAAGATATGTCTAGGAATCGGAAGCTAAAACGAACACACAGATCCTTGTATCGGAACCCGAATACCAACTGAAGATTTTTTAGGCGGCAAGTGCAGAACAAGATATTTGTATATGCTGCAGCACATGCATTTCATGTTCAAAACTAACAAGTAGAGGAGATCGAAATATAGATCCAACAGAATCTTTTCTTGTGAGTTTTTGTATAAAGTACCCATGGAGATATGAAGATCTATAGTCTTGACAAAAATGTAAGCAAGCAGTGTTTTATCGTCATAGCTTTTTGTTAATACTTTCTTTCATAAGAGCCTCATTCATTTTCTCCAAACTCTTCCGTATATCTTCGTCCATGCCTCCGCCTCCAAGCGATGCAACAAGCCCTGTAAAGACCTCTGTATGCACTAGATGTGTATGCATAGGTCCACTCTGTTCTAATGTAAATATACGTTCTCCGTCAAATATTCCGGGTAAAAAAGCTCTTCCGGCCCAGCGCAGTTCACGGTTTTGATCAACCTTGGTTACTGTCGGCCTATAAATCCTAGTTTTTCCCTTGGAGGTCAGAAGTCTGATTTCAAGTTTTGTGCCAACGGCGGGTTCCCCCTTTATTTCAGTTATCGATGGGTTCCAATGCTGATAGCTGCGGAAGTCGGCTAAGACTTGCCATACCCTTACAGGGGGCGCATCAATTTCTATTTCAGTCCGAATTTTTTTCATTGTATCCCTAAAATAGTTTCCTACTATCTTTTTTAAATTCTTTTTATTTCTAAAATTTTCACAGGAACCACTGGAGCACTATATTCGATCACTTAAACCATCTAATATAGCCGAGTACACCTCGTCCAAGTCCACGTGTTGCTTTAAATAACTTCTAAAATCTGTAGAGGATATAATTCCCACCGCTCTATCTGAATCCATAACAAGGAGATGACGCACATTATTATTTATCATAGTATCAGCGACTATTTGTATGGTAGAATTAACATCGATCGTGATCAAAGGAGAGGACATGATTTGATGAAGAAATACATCCGAACTTCTTGCTCCAGTTGCGCATATCTTTTTTACTAAGTCATGCTCTGTTATTATTCCTACAGGCTTGTCAGCTCGATCAACAACTATTAGGGAACCGACATTCTTATCTCTCATTTTCTTTGCTGCATGTTGCGCTGTGTCAGAGACACCAATGGTTTCAAGCTTTTCACTTGCTAGTTCACGTATTGAGGTTGACTTTGCCATTATTGAATGCAGCTTAGAATGTTATCCTGTCATCTAATAAACTAATAGTAACAATATTGTTAGTAGGTAGACGACTTGACGGTCCATTCATTCATCAGTAAGTAGACAGCTTCGCTAAGATGCCTTTTTTATATACTGTTAGCTGTCAGTAACATGAATAGCCTGATATAAGAGCATTATAGCATTTATAATCGAAGAGGCGGCAGCACTTCCGCCCTTCCTTCCTTTATTTGTAATGGACGGAATATCTGTCTTCC
The DNA here is from genome assembly GCA_036519475.1 of Candidatus Nitrosopolaris sp. Classification (GTDB taxonomy): domain Archaea; phylum Thermoproteota; class Nitrososphaeria; order Nitrososphaerales; family Nitrososphaeraceae; genus DATDLD01. The sequence continues at coordinate 22,877 of DATDLD010000112.1, forward strand.
TTAGTTCGCTCTTTGATTCAGAGGCTGAAATAAAACCGACAGGTATCCCGACAACAAGCGCTGGATTGGTAACACAGTCCTTTGTCATAGTAATAGTTTCATATAGTGCGGTTGGCGCATTGCCGATTACAACTATTCCAGAATTCATTTCTTCTGCTGCCATACGCATAGCCATCTCTGACCTCGTTCTATTGTATTTCTGTGCTTCATCAGCTACTTTCTTGTTCGATATGTGGCATGTAATCTTCAACCCCAAAGCTGCCGCAGATTTCTTATTTATCCCCGAAAGTACCATATCAACATCTGTTATTACAGTGCACCCGTCTCGTATAGCTTTGAATGCAGAATTGATCGGATCGTTGCGAAATAATATTCTTGCTTCTCTTGCAAAATCAAAGTCTGCTGTAGCATGGATGACCCTTCGTACAATAGTCCATTCCATCTCATTGTAATCGTGTGATCTCACCTCAGCATCGATGATTTGAAAGCTCCTATTTTCAATATCAAGACCTTTTTTTGACAAATGTCTAGCGTCACTCTTTGTTACAGTGCGATCATCATCATAGTTTGGCAATTCTTTTTTCAACTTCCTTCACGCGCTCTACAACAATATTGATTAATTTTTCGTTAATACCCAAATGCCTTCCTAAATATGCATTTTTGAAGTGGTATTTGTGCAGGGCCTCCTTAACTTCTCTTACAATATCGTACTTTATGTGGGCCCCTTCATGTAGAAAATACGGCGCTAATAAAAGAATCTTTGGGTTATGCTTTAACGATTTTTTTATGCCTTCTTCTATATTTGGCTTGTCGAGTTCTAAAAAACAAGAGTGTACGTTTCTATAATAAGGAATAAGAGACTTGATAGTATGGTCGAAGGCCGTCCTAGCGTTTTTATCACTACTGCCATGTCCAATAACGACTATGTCACATTCCGCGTCAGAATATTGAATTTGATTTTCAATCTTCAACTGGGTAATTCTATCTTTAAGTACCTCTTTCAACGTAGAATGATAGCTTAGAGGTTTTGTTATTGCCATTCTAAGATCCTGTATATAACATATTTTTGCACTACGTTTCACACTATCTTTTAGTTTCATTCCCGGATATAGAAAATATGGCATAACACTGATAAAATCTGCGCCGTTATCAAGGCACCTTTTGATTCCTTCTTCTATAAATGGTGGAACCACTTCTAAGAAGCAGTAGGTCGCATAATCATATCCTGTTTTATACTTGGCTATTGAACATATTTTCTTAAGCTCCTGTTTAACACCAGGTTCTCTACTGCCTCTATCTATAAGCAACAATGCTTTCATTAATTTAATTAAACACCGCTCTCGCTACAGCCAATGTGAGATTGGGTGGAAACTTTCTTTTAGGTACTATTAGCTGACCTTTTGAACTTAATATCGAAGACGATTCAGAAACACTTGGAGTGCCTTCATATCGTTGTACTATGTCAGAAGGATTCGGAACGTTTACATCAGAAAGCATATCTTTATCATAATTTTCTATTGGAATACTGTACTCATTGGAAAACTCTTTCAATCCTTCTATGTCAGCCTTTCGGTTTATGGATGCGATATTCCGGACACATCTGAGGCTAAGTCCTTCCTCTTTCATTACTAAAGCAATTCCAGATTCTATTAATTCTTTTCTTGTGTCCCAGTGTAGACCTATTCCTATTACAAGACTTTTTGGCCGATAAATTACAGATTTACTCAAAATCGTTGGCTCATTAACTATTTTATCTGATATTATCAAAGCTCCTTTGAATGAGTCAGATTTTAGTTCAGCTAGATCATGCACACTTTCTACATTTTTCGGAAGTGATGGCTCGTGCCACCAGTTCTTCTCTCCTGTACTCTGGTACAGCCCTATTTTCTCTTCATTAACCATTAGGGCGCTTACTTTTGTTACATTTTCAAGGTTTTCTATTGTCCATCCAAATTCCTTTCCAACCAAATCAACTGGGATAGTCTCATTGACATCTGCAGCAGTTGTTATGACTGACTGTGCGTTAGGAAAAAAGGATGCGACCAATCGTGCTAACGCGTTGGCACCGCCTAGATGACCGGACAACGCGCTGACGACAAATTTGGCTTTATCATCAATTACCAGAATTGCAGGATCGCTTCGTTTATCAGTAAGGATTGGAGCGATTAGCCTTATAACTGCGCCTAATGAGAATATGCATATTAGAGCGTTCTCCTTTTTGAATAGTTCTGCTAAAGTCCTCGACACTTGCTCAGTAAACCAAATTATCTCTGATTGTGAATTCTTTAGTTTTGCTGGAACATAAATTTCAACTTCAGGCATCCTTTCCTTTATTCGATTAGCTATTTGAATGCCATGTTTTGTAATTGCTATAACTGCAGTCATGTGAAGTATGTTAAAGATTAAGATCAGAAGGAAAATAACCCTTTGCATTAATATAATTTGTAAAATAAATAAATATGTAAATAAGCAATCCGAATATGAATCCTAAAATGTTACTTTAGTGGGATAAGATAATGCTTTTGGCAGATCTTAAAGAATAATTCCCTGAACAAAAGAAGGGGAGAATGACAGTTCAATGACTGTACCTCATAATGATCATTTAACGACCCAATCAGGTCGATTAAAAGATCACTTCTTTGACTTTGATTTCTCTCCTTTCTTTGCGGACTTTGCTTTTTTCTTTGCGGCCATTTTCATTTATATAACATAAAGAATTCGTATATAAGTTTTTTAAAAGACTGTAATCAACTAAAGGTTGTTAAGGCTCGAGAATTTTTTTCCTGTAAGCTATTCTTGATGCAATATCTTTATTTCACAGACATTAACAAGTTCGCTGAATCTCTTTGCATCGTCCTCGTTTCCAACGATGGAACCATAATGCATAGGTATTGCAAACTTACTTGGCTTAATAAATTCATTGACAGCGGTAGCAGCCTCCTCAGCAGTCATAACGTAAGTCCCTGATACAGGTACTAGCGCGATATCTGGCAAGGTCACTTTCATTTCTGGTATCATATCTGTGTCACCTGCATGGTAAATTCGTTTGTTATTTATAATCGAGATATACCCTACATTTCCATCTGATTTGGGATGAAATTCTTTGTTAATATTGTATGCAGGAACTACTTCTATCGGAACATTTTGGACTATTAATTTCTCGTTCGGTTTAGCAGATTTCAACTCTTGTACATCAAACCCTTTTAATTGTTCGATACAATTTTGAGGAGCTACTACAGTTGTTTTAGTATCCACAACCTGCTCGATGTCGTTTTTGCTTAAATGGTCAAAATGGTTATGGGAGATTAGAATTATATCGGCGTCATTCCTGTTCTGTTGCGATTTTGTCAGCTTATAAGGATCAATATAGATAGTCTTTTTCATGTTAGCGTTGTCAGTCCCGATTAGGCAAAATCCATCGTGTCCTGTCCAATAAATTTGAATGCCCTCGTAATCTAACATACGATTTCGTTTACATTATAAGCTTGCAAGTTAAAACTGTTCCTCTTATCTTGGATTGACCGCAACCAACCGATTCCTACTTAATGTAACTACAAATGCATTTTTCGCTACTAACCTTCTAATTAGACCCTTGTCAAGGGTGGCTAATCCACATTTATGATTTAAAGTATATTCAATTAATGCCTCATCAACATTGTTCCTTTTCTTTCCCAAATTAATAATGTCCATATTCAATTTGGAAACACCAAGCGCTGTTTTTGCTATCATAGAACGCTTTGGTCCAGACCTTTGTTCCAAGGTTCTTAGTTCTTCTATTACTTTATCAGGTATTAGAAAATGAAATTTACCGATCTCAGCTTCGAGCTGGTTCATTCGTTGTATCGGGGTAGAAGCAAGGACCATTAGGAAACTAGTGTCACATATAATATCCATCAGTAGATAGACACTACATTGCGGATTCACCTATAATTAATATTGGATCGAGAAAACTAAAAGAGGATTATTATGAGTTTCAAATGACAATTATGATTTTAATCGAGTTGTCTTGGTAGATCTGTCCTAAAGACGAGTGTTTCATATCCGGTTCTATCCCGGTTGTAGCGAGACAGTTTCTGGTCAATGTGCGGGAGGTGGGATTCGAACCCACGAACCTCTAAAGGATGAGGTACCCCAGTCCACCATCACATCTGAGCATCATGTCAGGCATTTGGTCCTGATCTCACGCCGTTGACCGGGCTTGGCAACCCCCGCGCCTGAAGGCTTTCATAATAAACTAGCATTTATTCTATGTCCTACCCGTAATAATACCGTAATATTAGGAGCAAATATGCATTGCGAACTTTTTTCCTTCTTTCCTGTAACACCATAACGCATAATTCGCGAAAGAATTATCAGCAATAACAAGTAGAGAATTAGGAAAATGGCGATAATTGTACGAAAAGATTCATAGTCTATTAATTTGAAGACAGATGTTGCCTTCCCCCGAATTGTTCAAGCTGCTGAGCGTTATTGACATCTTTTATCTTATGAGCACTCATTCTATTTTAGATCTAGTCACTCAAAGAAATTAAACTGCGTCACAAGTTCAGTTTGATTTACCAGTCAGGCTCATTTGAAGAATTAACAGTTCAGATATTATTATGGCTTCCATCTAAACTGAGGCGATTGTCTAAAGAATTCGTATGCATTGTAAAATGTAACGCTTTCGATGTCACTTATACTGAATTCTCCTGACTTTCTCATCTCTCTGGCCACTACGGCTACACTTAATGGGTCTGATATCCCCCAGTCGGCTGCGCTATGTATCATTATATGTTCTGTTCCGTATTTTTTTATTATTTTTATTGCTCTTTCAGGAGATAACTTCGTGACAGGATAAACTGATAGCCCAGCCCACATTCCCAACTTTAAGGTTTGTTCAATGGTCTCTTCAACATTATGATCGACAAGTATTTTTCCTCGATTGTATCTCTTACCTTTAGTGCTATCGTTCAAGAGGCGCTCAAACCTTCTCATCCCTTCTACCTTATTATTATGTGGGAGATGAACTGTCATTAACATGTCCTTTTGTGCTGCAATATCCATCTGCTTCACAAATACTTCCTCTTCTAAATCATTTATTAAGTTGTAACCTAATTCTCCGACAGCAACCACCCTATCTCGATCCAGATATTTGTTGTTTACCATAGCGTCGATTGCATCAACAGCTAATGGTCTTTCGGCGGCTTCTTTGGGATTGACAGAAATACAAACATAGTGCTCAATTCCAAATTCCTTTGCTCTTTTAGTTTCGAAAGATATCATATGTTCCCAGTAATCTTCAAACGTACCCACATATCTCCTAGGACCACCAAGCCAAAATGAAGGCTGAACAATAACTTCAATTCCTGTTTTCGACATAGCATCGTAATCATCAGTGGTGCGAGAATACATGTGAACATGCGGATCAAATAGTCTAGTCAAGGATTGCTAGCATATTCTCCTCCTTCTAAATATATTAAAAAGCTATCTAATTCCTTTCTATGCTTGTAGAAAACTTTAGTACCTGTAGCTACTAGCTACTATCCCCGATCGTGCTCAAGTTTGCATAAATGGTCTATCATCTACGCAAATATTTCTGACAGCTCTCAACCAGTCGCTCTGGCAATCTGTAATCTGCAAAATGAAGATGCATATAAGACGCTAAGGAGTTATAAACTATAAATCCATCCTCTTTATTTGTTATGCCTTTACCCCTTTTCAGAGTATGCGCAAATTTTGAATCACTTGCTATATTTTCAATTTCTGAGTAATGAAATTCATGGCCTCTAAGCCTTGAGATGTGTCCGAAAAAAGAGCCCTCTGAATGGGCTTCAGTGTAATTTAAGGTCAGCCTGGCGTTCATAGAGGTATCTGCATCGATTAATCCCACCATCTTTCGTTTTTTCCATTGTCCTTTCCCATATTCTTTGATAGATTTCGTAAGGTACATTAGTCCTCCACATTCGCCATAGATTGGGATGCCGTCAACTGCGGCCTTCAAGACCGATTTTATCATTGATTGATTGTGCTCGAGTTTATCTGCCATGATCTCTGGAAAACCCCCTCCAATAATTATTCCGGAGATATTATCTGGAAGTTGAAAATCAGTAACTGGACTGAACAAGACAAGTTCCACATTTTGTTTCCTCAGAGCTTCAAGATTATCAATATAATAGAAATTAAAGGATTGATCTATTGCTATTGCTATTCTTAGGTGTCCTTTTCCTACTCGATCTGGTGTAATCTTAATCTGAGGGATTTGTTTCAGCGCATCATCGATGAGATTAAGATAAATTTGTTCCGAGACGATCTTTGCAGATCGAAGAATTGCCCTCTTATTCTTTTCATCCAATTCAGGAGCTGGAATGAGGCCCAAATGACGCTCCTCCATTTTGAATTTCTTATTGCGTCGAACTATTCCAATTATAGGAACCTTCAGCTTACTTTTGAAGGCATCGGTTACGAATCTAGCGTGCTTATCACTTGCTATATTATTTAGAATAACACCTAGAATCTTAAGCCTTTTATCAAATTTCAGAAAACCTAACGCCACAGCAGCAACGGAGCGTGCTGCTTTTTCCGTGTCAATTATCAGTACAACGGGCGCATCAAGCACTCTAGCGGCCTCTGCCGTACTTGCAAAGTCGCTCCTGCCTGAAACTCCATCATACAGACCCATCACCCCTTCAATGACGGCAATATCGGCTCCGTAAGAGGCATTTACAAAACAATCTAGGAACCCTTTTTTCCCCATCATCCACATATCTAGATTGCGTGACTGCCTTCCTGTCACAAGCGTATGATAACTGGGATCTATGAAATCTGGGCCAACTTTAAATGGCTGTACCTTTAATCCTCTCTTTCTTAATGAGTACATGATTCCCATCGAGATAGTTGTCTTGCCTACCCCGCTAGTTGTTCCCGCAACTACAATTCTTGAAATATCCACTGTATTCATCACACTGAAAATTTTATTTTAATTTATTGTTCGCAACATGCAGACCATTATGAGAGTGTAATCCGTTGAGATAGGTTAGTTATAATAAGCGCGATAAGATTGGTTTTAAGTAATATGTCTGAGGAATCCATCGAGACTATCTTGCAGTTACCACGGAGAAAACTTGTAGTAGCACAAAATGAGATTGATCTTAGCTTATGTACTGAAAATGAGATCCTCATTTTGATTGTTGAAGAATCTAAAGGCTCTGCTGGCGGAAGAGGAGGTGGCTCTGGGAGTAGAAGAATTGACAAAATTTTTGCCTTTTCATGCCATAATGGTGATTGTTTCAAGTTCTTCGAAACTACAGAAAAAAACATGATTGAACAATTCGAGATTCCTTACAGTGCTGTTGCAATGGATATAAAACTTCATGGAGGGACTCCCTTAGTAGTACAAGGCATAACGGACCCAGAATATGTCGCAAGGTCGCTTAATTTAATAAGTAAACTAAAATAAGATAAAAGATAACTTAGTACATTGTCCAGTGAAGCGACTAACAATAATGTCCAGAAAATGGCCTCTGCGATTGATGATCTACTTTACATGGGAGCTATTAAATTTCGAGATATTGGATCTGAAAAACCGAGTGAAACGGCTATCCTGTCAACGCAGCTGTCAATTATTGTATCAAAACTCATGGCAGACATGAATATAAAGGAACACAACAAAGATGAAGTGCTGAAATTGATGTATTATGCACTTTTAATATATTTGAACGAATACTTAAAGCTACCAAAACCTCTGACTATGGCATTTGGGAATGATCTGGAAAAGTACCGTGAAGGAATGCTGTGCAGCGAATTAATATCAAGCTATGTAAATATACTTCAAAACATCTTTTCAAGTCAAAGAAATCAATCGAATTGATCTAGGAAGAGATATTACAAGATGTTTAGATTAATTTTTAATCTGATTCTACATTTAGTTTGAATGTGTAATTGCCAAAATTTTGTTTGGACACAAAATATTCATGAAAATGCGAAAGGTCGTGCTGGTTTGAAAAGGATGGATTAGGATATTGTCTAAGAGGATTAGCTATTCATGATATACGGGCTGCTTGAGTATTGTAGTATTTGAAGTCTTCAGAACAGGAAAATAGAACATATAGAATTCAATTAATATTCCGGATATTCTATTTTGATTGCTCACTATCTCATTGACGCAAGAGCAATTTATTGTCCTGGATATTTCTTGACTCTCTGTATCTTCTATAATCTTCATCTACTTCCATAGCT
>DATDLD010000113.1:0-9879 GCA_036519475.1 Candidatus Nitrosopolaris sp.
ATGTATTCGGTTGGATAAGCCAATCTGTCAGCAGTATTTTTAGCAGTAAATCTTCCTGTCGTTTTGTCCCTGGTTAAAGGGAGGATCCTATTTAGAATGGGTCGCTCTATTATTTTGTTAACTGTGAACCCAGCTTTTTCCATTATCTGTATAAATACTTCCGCATTCTGAATCCTAACTTTACGAAGCTCAGTATTACCTATTACAATACATACTCTACCATCATTCTCTAAAACTCGGTACATCTCGAAGAAGCATTGTTGCATATCAAAAAAATATCGTTCTACGCTTTTTGCTTGTCTGGTATTGATGGATCTAAGGTTGTTCACAATCATTATTCCTAGCTCACTAACTAAATCAACCTGGCAATCACTCTTCTTTACGGATCCGATGAATTTGCTTCTGAATTCATGAAGGTTGGTTAAATAGCCTAACCAAATAGCTGTTAGCTGATGTAAGTCGGCGTACTCATAAGAGGTTACATAGGGGGGACTTGTAATAAGGAGTTTGACAGAGTTGTTTCTTATACATATTTTTCTGGCATCACAATTGTGCACAAGGCATTCAGCTCTCTTTTTACCAACTATGTTCCAAAATTCCTCATTCTTTCTTAACATTCTATAGATTTGAGTGATGAAACTTTTGAATACTTCAGCAATGATCTTATTTTCATCCTTGGTAGGTTTTATTGATTTCATCATCCATCGTGAACAACCTTTCAGAATATTAGAGAACCCACATAGTAAAAAGGATCTAATATGTTGATCTTCAACCCTGCTGATTTCTGATAAAATTATGGCTAAATCGTGCTTTTGTTTCTTTGGGAACCAATAGTCTATTCTGTTATGATCTGAGGTCATCGTGCAAAATTTATCAAAGATAAATTGAGTATGCTCATTCTCGTTCAGTAGTCGCATCTTAATTTGTGCAAGCACTGAAGATACTTTGCATTCCAAATAATTAGGTTCTATAGGAGTAGTCTTAGCTCTGCTTATTAGTACGGCAATAGGGTTAATATCTGCTCCATATGCTGATCTCCCATTGATAATAGCTTCAACTAAGGTAGTTCCAGACCCAGTAAAAGGATCGTAAATAAGATCTCCCGGTTGACTATTTTCCTCTATTAATCTACATGCCAACTGCGGAATAAATTTCGCAGGATATCTATGGTAATCGTGTGTAAGATAAGACGTCTGGGCTCTGTCTAATTCTGCAAAAGACCAGGAACTATCTTTTATATAAGACCTCATTGCACCAGAGACAGAGTATGACAAACTATTGGCGATAATATTATCCGCTTATATAATGGAATCAATCACATATTCACATATTCTATGAAATAATTTTCTAGATAACATAGATACAGATAGAAGAAAAATTTAATTTCTGATTCATAATGTCTATGATGATAACTATTATTCATAGATTTTTTATATTAATATGGCATTGTGTTATTGCTTTTTTTAATTAAGAGGATGAATTCACTGGGCAGGGACAACAAATGAACTATTCTCCTTTTCAAATTTATCGATATATTGATCTAACTCTAAAGTAATCTCTATTTCATCCAGACCTTCAAGTAATATTCTTTTTCTAAGTTTGTCTAATTCAAAGTATATGATTTTGGAGTCTATCATAATTTTTTGTTTAGCCAAGTCAATTGTGATCTCCGCATCCTCGACCATTTTGAATAAATATTCAATTTCTTGGTGGTTCAGTCTAATTGGTAAAACACCATTCTTGAAGCAGTTCTCATAGAAAATGTCAGCAAACGATGGTGCAATAATTGCTCTGAATCCATAATCTAGAATTGCCCAGACAGCATGCTCTCTTGAACTTCCGCTGCCAAAATTATCTTGTGTAAGCAGTATTTGTCTATCTCTATATTTCAGTTTATTCAATATAAAACCGCTTTTTGGTTTTTCTTCTTTATCAAATCGCCAATCATAAAATAGATATTTACCATATCCAGTTCTTTGAACTAGTTTAAGAAACTGTTTTGGAATTATTTGATCTGTATCTACGTTAACTATATCGAGTGGTGTCGCCTTGCTAGTTATGACTTTAAATTTTTCCATTCTAATTGATACCTCTTTTATAGCCATTCTCTAACATCTATAAAATGGCCTTCAATAGCTGCAGCAGCTGCCATAACTGGACTAACAAGATGGGTTCTGCCGCCTTTTCCTTGTCTTCCTTCAAAGTTACGATTTGAAGTACTTGCGCAGCGTTCCCCAGGAGCTAATACGTCTGAATTCATGCCTAGGCACATACTGCAACCAGATTCTCGCCATTCAAAACCCGCATCTTTGAAGATCTTATCTAATCCTAGCCTCTCAGCTTCCATTTTTACGTGTTGTGAACCTGGGACTACCATCGCTCTTACCCTGGATGACACCTTTTTCCCTTTAACCACAATGGAAGCTTCCAATAAGTCTTGTAACCTAGAGTTAGTACATGAACCAATGAATACACGATCAAGCGGGATTTCTGTGATAGGAGTGCCTGGTTTAAGCTCCATGTATTCTAATGCGCGTAAAGCAGCTTTTCTCTCATTTTCATTCCCATTTGCAAATTCGTCGGGATATGGAACGTTGTCTGTAACATCGACTACCATTGATGGATTTGTCCCCCAACTGACCTGCGGAGACAAATCATTAATATTCAACGTAAATGATTTGTCAAATTCTACATTAGCATCAGTTTTCAGTTCCTCACGCCATAAATCAACCATTTTTTCAAAGTGCTCACCCTTTGGAGCGTACTTACGTCCTCTACTATAATCAAAAGTAGTCTTATCAGGAGCAATCAAACCTGCTCTGGCACCGGCTTCTATAGACATATTGCAAATAGTCATTCGTTGTTCCATAGAAAGGTCGGATATCGCTTCACCACGATATTCTATAACTGTACCAGAGCCACCATCAGTCCCAACCTTTCGAATGACGGATAGTATAATATCTTTGGCAGTAAAAGCATATGGGTTTTTTAACCTACCTTCAAGGTTCACTGCAAAAGTTTTCGGTCTATACATCCATAAACACTGAGTAGCTAAGACATGTTCAACCTCACTTGTACCAATACCAAATGCAAGGGCACCAAAAGCCCCATGAGTTGCAGTGTGACTATCACCACACACAATCGTTGTCCCGGGAAGCGTTATGCCTAGCTCAGGCCCAATAATATGGACAATACCTTGATTTGAACTATTCATATCAAAAAGTGTTATCCCGTACTCAGAACAATTATCCGCTAATGTTTGAATCTGTGTAAGAGAAAGCTGATCAACAATCGGGAGAGTTCTATCGCTTGTGCTTACGTTATGATCCATAGTTGCAAATGTTAGATCTGGGCGCCTTACCCTTCTTCCTCTTGAACGGAGACCGTCAAATGCCTGTGGTGAAGTAACCTCATGGATTAGGTGGCGATCTATATAAATAAGGGATAACCCGCCGTTATTGCGGTCTTCTTTTTCTTCACTTCTAGAATAGACTACATGGTTATTCCAAATCTTCTCAAATATTGTTTTTGGCATACAACTATATCTTATAAGTAATGGCTAACCAAAATATAATCATATACTCTAGATAACAATATAGCTTCTGGTGGCAATATTTAAATTTAGTAGCGGTACTAGTACGCATAGCATGCAATTCCACGATGACAGGTACTCTGAATATATAACAGAGCAGATTAAAAAAGGAACTACAACTTGCGCATTGACATGTAATGATGGCGTGGTACTCGCTGCAGATACAAGAGCAAGTGCTGGTTATTTTATTGCTGATCGACATGTGATGAAGATTCAGAAAATTGATCGGCATTTAGGGATGACAATGGCAGGTGGGGTAGCTGATGCCCAAAATCTTGTAGATATAATGCGCTACAATTCAAATATATATCGAATTTCAAACAAAGAGCTAATACCAGTTAGGTCTGCATCAAGGCTCTGTGCGAATGTTCTATTCAATCAGCGATACTTTCCCTACTACGTTCAAGTCATTCTTGCTGGATTTGATACTAAGGAAGGCGGACTGATATACAATATTGACTTGTTTGGTTCAATCACGAGTGAGAAATTTATATCAACGGGTAGCGGTTCTCCTGTAGCTTATGGCTATCTTGAATCTGAATTCAAGGATGGATTAAGTGTGAATGAAGCATATAAAACAGCCATTCAGGCCATTGCTGCGGCAATTAGAAGAAATTCTGGTACTGGCGATAGCATCAATGTAGTCATTATAGACAAGGATGGCTACCGAGAACTATCCAAGGAAGTAAAAGAGGCTGTCGGGGCAGTATACTGATGTAGTTAGAAAATATTTTCATATAGGCTTTAAAGCACTACTACTTACCGTAGAATTGATAGTTCATAGATGTTAGGGTATTTGTGAGGTAGTGCACTTAACAGCGTGGTTCTCCATTATAGGATTTCACTTCACGTAATAAGTCTCTAACCGATAACGACAAGACCCTAATCGAGGTAGTGATTCCTTTTTAGGTTTTGAGGGTTCACTTCTGACTTCATTTTTTTACCATATGCAATAAGGTCTCTAGCTTCTCTAAAAACACCTGTATCCTCTAATATTTTTATTGCATTTTGTATATTTTTGGCAGCATTCTGCATATATTGTATATTCTGAGCAATGTCTTCAATGTTCCTACTTATTGCTGGATCATTGAGAGAACCCCTAATATCTGAAATAACATTACCAATTTCAATAATTATTTTTATGCTCTTAAATATCAACTATGTTCATTATGATAAATAAGTATTTGGAACTTTGCCTTGTTATTGTCATCTAATTGAGATTGGTGTTTAATGTTAGTTGGTTAATCTACCGTATACAAATTTCTGGGTCTAAACAACTTTACACTATATGTTAGTTATCTCTTTGATGAACATCCTACTATTGAGCTTAGAAAAGTGTTCTAACTTTATTTTAGCTCCTGGCTTCATTATGTCCCTAAGGTGATGTCCTGATTCAGGCTCTCTCCACCAGTTTTCCCCATATTTGTTCTGCATATAGTGATTTAGTTCTTTAGCCCGTACTGCAGCAAGCAAATAGCTTGGAACATACATAATCGCCTCTGGTAGAATATGATGAAGCATCCAATATTCTCCAGGTATTTCAAATCCAGTATATTCTTTGATTAGTTTAGAATAAAGGTCGTTTGCCTGTTCTATTGAAAGGTTTTTTCGCCAAAATTCCGCCTTCATCAGAGAATTGGCAGCATAGAACGTGACAAAGAATAATTCCATGAAATTGTTCCTTCTTGTGAGCTCATCAAGTTTCACATCCTTAATCCGGACTATACATTTCAAATAATTGTGGTTTTTGGTGAGTCTCTCTAAAAAAATTGAGAATATCTCTGCAATGCCCATTGGAATGTTGTATTTATTCCAGTACTCGATCGTTGGATCTATTGATATCGCATGTATAGCATGACCAGTCTCATGGAAGCAACTCTGAAGATCAAAATATGGACTTTCACCTTTGAATAATATTCTGATATCGTTTGGAATTTGGATGAATAAGCAAATCGGAGATGGATATTTATTCCTTCTATCTGCGTAATCAAACTGGATTTTGGATGCGTCAAATAGGAGAACATGTAGGATTTTCTTTAATTCATTAATAGGATGGATTCCGGAGAAATATTTCTCAAAATCGGCATAAACCCGGTTACGGAAAAAGTAAAAATCGTCATAATAATCTGGTTCTCTCCCAAGTATTTTCTTAGAGCTATCCCTAAGTGCTTCTCTAAATGGCTTCTTTGCGTGCTGTCCAAGAGATTTTACAAACTTAATTAATTGTGAATCTGATATATTTTCATTTTCCAAATAACCAGAAAGGGGATCTAGTTTTGAATTTTTTTTATTCCCTCGAGGCCTATTATTATTAAAGTATTCTGCATAAACTTCATTTATCATGGAGAAACGGTCACTAATAATCGGTGCGATATACTTTGTATTTCTTACAAATTCATCAAATACATGCTTTCGGTTATTGGCATTTTTTTCAACATTATTAAACTGTCTCCATGTACTCCAGTTAACTGGTTTCCTACCAAATGTATGTTTTTTTGAAACAATTTTTTTGTACCTTACTCGATGTAATTTGAGTTCTAGCGTCTTCGTCTTTGAATCTGCAATGTTTTCCAGAGCCATACTAACGAGTTTCCTCGGCTGCGAAAATGAGTTAAGAAATATCTGTGCGTTAAATAGCTTCATCTGTGCCAGTCTTTCTAATAATTCCTCACGATAGTGCAAACCGGCATACAGCTTATAATGTTCATCGGATTCTGCGATATGAATTTGCTCATCAATGCCGCACCATTGTTCTAAATTCATTTTAGATAATAGAATACCACTTCCTTTTAATTGATATTGGTTGATTAACACTTAGATGGGTCAAATTTCAAATGAGAAATGATTCGTATATATTTACTAGCTCTCAATCTTTTCGTCCGATTTACTAGTATAATATTTCGCTTAAATAATGACAACTATAAGCAGGTCATCTTTCAGCTATCGGAAGGGCCAATGCGTATCGACTGGTGTAATAACTCTATTTTACAGCATCATCTACTGATTTCTTACTGATTTTACAACATAATTTTTGATAATAGGCCATGTTTAGAAAATATTACTACTTAGTTATCCAATTATGACATTATAATTTAACGCCATTTTTTATATGATTCTTCAATGACGAATTTTAGCAGTAACTGGATTAAAGATAAGAAAGTAAATACGCCTGACAGGATAAAAGGGGCTGTGAGAACGCCACAGCCACTTAAACCAAAGATTGAGTTGGCAAAGAACAAAATTCAGATACAAAATCACAAGCTTGATACTATTCTGGATAAACTGAAAGGGAAAGAAAAATCTCTCTTCAATCAGGTTGTAGCTCATATGCAGATACATGATATGCAGCAGGGTAAAATGCTATCGAACGAACTTGCGCAAGTAAGAAAGACAACCAAGATGATTTCACAATTAAAGATGGCTCTCGAACAGATACATATGCGACTAGAATCAACAATTGACATCGGTGATGTAATGGTAGCAATCGGTCCAGCAATGGGTGCATTGACACGAGTAAAATCTGGTTTATCAGGGGTAATGCCAGAGGTAGATACAGAATTAGGAGAAATCAATGGAGTATTTAGTGATATTATAACTAATGCAGGAAACATGGGGAATGCATCATTAGCACTCGATGCTAGCGGTGAAGACGTAGATAAAATTTTGGCCGAGGCAAGTGCTGTAGCAGAACAGAGAATGAACGATAACTTTCCTGATATTCCGTTAGGCTCATTTAATAGTGATTCAAGATCAGCGGTAGATGAGCATTCACAATAGGATGGTTCGTCCCTAGAATCATTATCCATAATTTTCCCATTTTTCTCATTACCTACAATGTACATAGATAGAGGTAAATCTTATTCGCATATCCTCTCTTATAAGATATCCAAGATTTCCGCTATCTTTGTCTCGGACTATTATAGTACATTCTATTTTGTCTATGAAAAAATGCATTACTATATTAGCTATGCTTTGATATTGACGTTAATGACTACAAAGAAAACTAATGCTGGTACTGTTATTATGTCTACGTTTCCTAACCAAGAATCTGCAGTACATGCAAGCAGAGAGTTAATTGTTAATAAAAAATTATGTGCATGCGTAAATTTGACAAAAGTTCGTTCTATATATTTCTGGCATGACAAGCTCGAGGATCATGAAGAATTCGTTGCATTCTTTAAAACAACCACATTAGCTGCAGCCCAACTAAAGTCTGAAATAAAAAAAATACACCCTTATGAAGTCCCCGAAATATTAGAGTTAAAAATAAAAAACGTTTCTAAACCCTATCTGTCATGGCTGGTCGAGTCAACTATCCATTTAAAATATTCAAAGCATAAAAATGATTAGTTATTGTAGATTCAGTTAACGAATAGTATAGCGAAGCAAGGCCACTATTCCACCCAACGACGATACTCTCAAGCCTATGTCTGTAGACGAATCTACTGCAAATGTTTGTGCTCCATAACTTTCAACTAAATTTAATAGCCTCACAAGATCATTTTCATCAGTAGTTTGGAAGATAGAATCCGAGAAGACCAAAGAGTCTATAGCCTTTATTGATGCAGCGTCGGCCACCTCCCTCATTCCCATGACATACTTTTTTTCACCCTTATGTACAAGCTGCATTACTTCGTCTAGTATTGAAGATACAGCTGCAAGTTTACTTGAACCCATAGCTTCTTTAATTGCTGATGATCTAAGAAAAACAAAAATTCCGTCTTCGCCAGCCACATCTCCTCCGTCTACCAATGATAACGTCTCTTTTTCGATTTGTTGCTTTTCAGTAAGTAAATAATTATAAAATCTACGTTTAGTTTCGCCTGGTCCAAAGAGAACTATTCGATCTTTACTGTGGTTATCGCTATCAAGTATGCTTCGAATCGTCTTAGCAACGTCTTCAAAGAAGATCTCAATATTTGGATTGTTTTTTATTGCCTGCTGATAACGTTTACCAGTCTGACCTGAGTAGATATTTGGAATTATCTTTAAATTGGTACCTGAGACCTTTGCTACTGCAGCTTCCTGCCTATCAATTGCAATCAAGATGAAGTTTACACCCTCTCTGGCTTTCTTTAAAATATTAATCTCTGTGTCTTTCCATTTTCTCTGTTTATCAAGGATTATTGAATAACCCACCTGTGCTATAAGGGAGTGATGTGTTCCCTTTGATACAATTTCATTGTCAGTGTTTGTTATTATGCCGGTTATTCGCAATCTGTCAACTACATTGTCAAGGCTTGTTTTATCAACTTCAAGCGAAATTCGTACTTTGACACGCTCTCCCTTGTCTGGTCTTGCATATTCCTTGACTTGCTTTATGACTCTAGTAGTATCAGCAATCACATGATCCCCATTTTGTATCGTTCTTCTAAGTGTAAATAGGTCGTCTGCATCTTCCGGTATAAGAAAGTAAGCTTTGCCAGCAGATCCGCTAGCATCTTTAATAATCATGAGTAAAATTTCGCTTTGTTTTTATCACGGCAAACTTCATCTTCTATACTGCTTTTTTATTACTAACAGATGAAGAGGATGAAGTATTATCTTTTTCTTGGGATAATTTTAGATAGTTGTCAACCCATTCCTGAGTCAGTACGCCTGATTCCACTAGGTTCACCAATGCGTTAGCAGAAGCCTCGCCATGAACTTTTCCTGACTTTTTTCTCGTTTGCCTCCATTTGAGTTGAGTATTTCCACTCTTTGAGGAATAAATTATTCCAAGTATCTCTTTAGCATTTACGAAGGTCATTTCGCGGATTTTTTTTAATGTTACTTTATCAGCCGCTTCGATATAAATAGCACCTGGACCTTCTTCCCGCTCTGGAAATACTTCGTAGTCACGCATATAACTCTCCGGTATAAAGGATCTGCATGTACTAATGATAATAAACTTTCTAAAACTTTCAAGTGAAGTAGTAGTCTCAATATGAACCAATCTGTTATTTAAAAACATTTAGCTACTTATCAAGTTTATGACATTAGGAAGGTTAAGTTGATAACGATAACGATTTATTTTCAAAGTGGGGTCAGCTATGTTAAGTTGGTTTCAAATGGTAATCCGTAGAAAACCATAAAATGCTACTAGAGATCCATACTGGGCTAAATATATATAAATTAATGAAGAGCAAACAGACAATAGAAAAACTGATACGACATGCTTGTTATAGTGGACAAACTCCAAACTCAAGATCTACTTCATAGATTTTCTCAGTAGGGCTATATTCGTCATTGTTCGTCCATTCGAGTTATCAGGAGCACAACTTAAAAATATTTTAGACTCTCTTACG